>CALKUW010000265.1 GCA_937996585.1 uncultured Flavobacteriales bacterium | reverse complement strand
GATTGCCGGAGGCTGATGAAGCCCAGCTTGTCGTTGTAGGTGAACTCGGTCTGGGCGAGGCGGCGCGCGTTGCCCACCCGCTCGTAGTGGATGCCCTGGTCGTAGATCGGAGCGCCGTCCACCCCCGTGTAGGACGCGATGGCCGCTCCAGCCCCGCTGAAGCCCATGACGTTCGGGTCGCCCGTCATGTCGAGGAAAATCTCGTTGTTGCCGTTGTTCGGCGCCCGGTTCAGGGTGATGCCGATGTCCGGGCTGTCTGTCAAGTCCGCGATGGGCAGATCGGTGGACATGTAGTCCGGGTGCTCGCCGATGTCCGTGAAGGCGAGGATGTTCCGGACGTCCTGCGTATTGGCCTGCGTATTGACCACATAGACTTCGATCCGCGTGATGCGCGCCCCGGAGTTCACCACCGGAAGGCTGCGGAGGGCATTGTCATATTGGTCTCGGAAGTAGCCGGACAGGAAGTAGTGCCGGTTGGCCTCGTAGTCGTCCGCCCGGATGTCGAATTCCTGCGTCTGTGCACCGCCCTGGACTTCGATTTCCTTGCGCTCACCCTTCTGCTGGCTGAACACCGTCGTGTTGTAGACCTTGCCCCACTGCGTCTCGAGCTTGGTGCCGAACAGCGACTGGCTTCCCTGGATGAGGGTACTCTGGAGGGGCATGCTGATGTTGCCCGCCTCCACATTCTTCAGGATGTCGTCCTCCTCGCCCTGGAACCCGATGTTCATCTGGTTCTCGAAATCGAAGGTGGCCTCCGTGTTGTAGTTGGTCCCGAGATTGATCTTGTCGCCGATGCTGCCGTCGATCGACAGCTGGATGCGCTGGTCGAAGTCGAAGGTGGTGATGGCGCGGTCACGCTCGGCAAGTCGCGGATTCTCCGTCCGGCTGTAGCGCACACCGAAATTGAGCTCAAACGAACCCTGCGGGCGGATCTCGATCTCGTTGGAACCGAAGATGGTCTCGAATATCTCGGAGTCCACGGTCAATTTGGGGGCGAAGCCGCGCTCCTCGTCGTCGACCTCCTGCTGCATCTCCTCCCAGAACTCGCTGATGTTCTCGTCGATGTTGTAGTTGAGGAATTCATCCAACGTCAGAAAGGTCGGATTGCGGAAGTCCAAGGTGTCGCCGAGGCGCTGGCGCACGATGTACTGGCCGGTGGTCTCATCGTAGTCGACCCCGTACTCGATCACGTCGGGGAAATCCAAGCTGACGCCCCCCGGCGTCTCCACGGGGTTCGGAACGTCTCCCCCGTGCGGGAGCGGTAGCTCCGTGGTGTCCGACTGGGACCACGTCCATCCGGAGACGCTCGACAACAGCGCGACGAACACCCCTTTCAGGAGTGTCCTCCGGTACCGCCCAGGTCCGGGGAATCGCATCCGCTTCTCGCATCGCGTGGTCATGCCCAATTCGGTCAAAGTCTTTTCAATGCAGCCCTTACCATATCCTCTACGGCATCCACCCCCTCACCCATGAGTTGATCGAGTACCGTTTCCACCCGCTTCCTGTCGAATCCGAGGTTGCACAACGCGCCCAACGCGTCAGAACGGTGTGTATTGCCCCCGCCTGCAAATTCCTTGGCCACGCCAACAGGTCCGGCTCCGGTGGGCATGCTGGCGAAGGAGGGGTCCTTGCCCATTTTATCCTGCAGGTCCACCAGAATCCGCTGTGCCGTTTTCGCACCGATTCCCTTGACCGCCTTCAGGGCGGCCACATCTCCGCGGGTGATCACCTCCACGAGTTCGGAAGGGCCCAAGCCGCTGAGGATCATGCGCGCAGTCTGCGCTCCGACACCCGAAACGCTGGTCAGCATCACGAACAGGCTGCGTTCCGTGGCCTCTGCAAAACCAAACAGCAGTTGGGCATCCTCGCGGTACACCGCGTGGATGAGCACCTTGCCCTCCACCTGACCGGCGAGCGCAGAGGAAGTGTGCAAGCTGATGTGCACCATGTAACCCACACCCCCGCATTCGACGACCACATGGGTGGGCGTCAGTTCCACGAATTGGCCGGAGAGGTGATGGATCATGCGCTGGTTTGGGCATCGACCGCAGCGATGCGGACCATGTTGACGATTTCCCGGACGCTCGACCCCATCTGCAGGATGTGGAAGGGTTTGCGCAATCCGAGCAGCACCGGACCGACCACTTCGAAACCGCCCATTTCCTGGATGAGCTTGTAGGCGATGTTGCCGGCGGCGAGGTTGGGGAAGATCAGGGTGTTCACCCGGCGGCCGCGCAGGTTGCTGAACGGGAACAGCTCCCCCGCCAATTCTCCGTTGAGGGCCACATTGGCCTGCATTTCACCGTCGACGATGAGGTCCGGATGTTCCCGGTGCAGGATGGCCACGGCCTCACGCACCTTCTCGGCATCACGGCCGTTGGCCGAGCCGAAATTGGAATAGCTCAACATCGCGATGCGGGGCACGATGCGCATGGCCCGCACGGCCTCGGCCGTCAGCAGGGTAATGTCCACCAGCTCGCGGGCGGAGGGGTCGCGGTTGACCGTCGTATCCGCGAAGAACATCGGACCGGTCTTCGCCTGGATGATGTACATGCCGGCCACCTTGCTGACGCCCTCGGCGAGGCCGATCGTTTGCAGGGCCGGAAGCAGGCTTTCGCGGTAGTTGCGCGTCAGGCCACTGATGACGGCGTCGGCCTCGCCCGATTCCACGAGCATGGAGCCGAAATAGGTGCGCCGCCGCATGAGCCCCATAGCCTCGGAGCGGGTCAGCCCCTTGCGCTGGCGCTTCATCAGCAGGTGGCCGGCGAAGGCCTCCACCCGGCTGGACTCCATGGGGTCCGTGGGATCGATGATCTCGACCTCGGGCAATTCAATCCGGTGCTCCTCGATGAGCGCCCCGATGCGTTCACGCGAACCGAGCAGGACCGGCTGGACGATGCCCTCGTCGCGCGCGGTCTCGACGGCCTTCAGAATCTTGTAGTGGTCGGCATCGGCGAACACGATGCGCTTGGGGTGGCGGCGTGCGCGGAGGCTGAGGTTGCGGACGAGCGTATTGTCCTGCCCCAGGCGGCCCGCCAGGACCCGCTTGTAGTCGTCCCAATCCCGGATGGGTTCACGGGCCACGCCACTGTCCATGGCCGCCTGCGCCACGGCCGGGGGCACGGTGGTGATCAGGCGCGGATCCATCGGCTTGGGGATGATGAAATCCACACCGAAGCCCAGGCCGCGTTGGTCGTAGGCCTCGTTCACCTCATCGGGCACGTTCTCCTTGGCGAGAGCGGCGATGGCGCGTACGGCGGCCATCTTCATCTCGTCATTGATGGCCGTGGCACGGACATCCATGGCCCCGCGGAAGATGAAGGGGAAACCGAGGACGTTGTTGACTTGGTTGGGATGGTCACTGCGCCCCGTGGCCATGATGACGTCGGGACGGGCCTGCTTCGCCTCGGCATAGGGGATTTCGGGGTCGGGGTTCGCGAGGGCGAAGACAATGGGCTTGTCCGCCATGGACGCCACCATGTCGCTGTTCACGAGGCCACCCCGGCTCAAACCGATGAAAACGTCGGCACCTTTCATGGCGTCTGCCAACGAAGGAATCTCCTGCTTGGCGTGGGCGAGGGCGCGCTTGCGCTCTCCGAGGTTTTCACGACCCGCATGGATATGGCCCTTGCTGTCGAAGACGGCGATATGCTCCAATCGCACACCGAGCTGCATGTACAGGTCGATGCACGCCATGGCGGAGGCACCAGCACCGCTGACCACCAGGCGGACATCTTCGGCCTCCTTGCCCGCGAGCTCCAACGCGTTGATGAGCGCAGCACCACTGATGATGGCCGTGCCGTGCTGGTCATCGTGCATCACCGGAATGTCCAGCTCCTCCTTCAGTCGGCGTTCAATCTCGAAAGCCTCGGGCGCCTTGATGTCCTCGAGGTTGATGCCCCCGAATGTGGGCGCAATGGCCTTGACGGTCTGGACGAAGGTCTCCACATCGGAAGCGTCCACCTCGATGTCGAAGCAATCGAGGTCGGCGAACACCTTGAAGAGCACACCCTTTCCCTCCATGACCGGTTTGGAGGCCTCGGGACCGATGTCCCCCAATCCCAGGACGGCCGTACCATTGGAGATGACCGCTACGAGGTTGCCTTTGGCGGTGTAGCGGTAGACGTCTTCCGGGTTGCGGGAAATCTCGAGGCACGGCTCCGCCACACCGGGCGAATACGCCAGGCTCAGGTCACGTTGGGAACTGTATGGCTTGGAGGGAATGACCTCCACCTTGCCCCGTCGGCCCCGGCTGTGATAGTCGAGGGCCTCTTTCCTGCGGATGCTGCTCATCGTCTGCGACTGTCCTGCGCCGCGAAGATGGTTCCGACAAGCGCGGAGACCAAACGGCGGGAAAGCGAATCACAATCAGCGCGAAACGCTGAATTTCCCGGTTTGGATGATGCGTCCGTTCTGCTCGAACGCATGCAGGTAAACGCCGGGTGCAAATTCGGCGGCGTCGATCCAGACCATCCCCCTGCCGGGAGCAAGCGGGACGGACTTCATGACCCGACCGGTGAGGTCGATGATCCGGAGTTGCCCTCCCTGAGGTGCGTTGTACGGCAGCACCGAACGGCCCACCACCGGATTCGGTGCCAAACCATCGAACCCAATCGGTTCAGTCTCTTCCACAGACAACACGCAATCTCCTTCTGCCGTGCCGGTGCAGTACAAAACGGTATGGCACACTTCGGGCACCCCCTGCTGGGTCACTTTGAAACAGTATTGCAAGGCCGTGACACCACTCTCACCATTGGGGTAGTAATCCGAGATCAACCAATCCTCCGCTCCGAAAGCGTTGAGGCCCGTGGTGTCCATGGGCTCCAGGGTCAGTGCCAATGGAAGAGCACTCTGCCCCGTTCCGTACGGATAGCACGTCCCTCCCCAGCAGAAACGCTCAAAGGCACCTGCGGAATCCGGGTCGTAAGGAAGGTTGAAGGGGTCCACCGCCTGCAGCACATTGCGCTCCACGTAGATGGTCATGGCATTTTCAGTGGCATTGGTCACCAGCCATTCCGCCACCAGTACAGTATCTGTCGGCTCACCTTCCACCACCTCCACGGCATCAAGGAGGGTCGGGCCCTGGGCCAGGCTGCTGAAAACGCAGGAAACGGACAACAACAACACCAGGACGACACGTCCGGAAGACAGGGATTCCTTCATGCTACAAATGTAGACCCTGCGCGGCTTTCGGCATGCCTTGTGCCACCTTCAATCCCCCGGATGTAGACCTCAAAACACCCAAATGCGCGCGCAACGCACAACAAATACACAATATTGCCATGCAACGCTATATTTACTCGCCCTGTTAAGGACTTGGAACGAACAACTCAAACCTGCTCTACATGAAGCACATTTACGCCGCGCTGCTTGCGCTCTTCATCAGTGCAAACGCTTTTGCACAATTGCCCGACGGCAGCATCGCCCCGGACTTCACCGCTACCGACATCAACGGTGTCGAGCACAACCTTTACTCCTTGCTTGACGAGGGCAAGAAGGTCATCATCGATTTCTCCGCCACCTGGTGCCCCCCCTGCTGGAGCTACCACACCGGCGGTGCCCTGGAGGAAATCTGGGAGACCTACGGCCCCGACGGAACCGACGAGGTCTACGTTTTCTACATCGAGGGAGACGACACCACCACCCAGGAGGACCTGGAGGGAACGGGTACGGCCACCATGGGTGACTGGATCACCGGAACCGGCTACCCGATTATCGATGACGGTGGCAGCATCTTCGACGACTACGATGGCGCTTACTACCCCACCATCTACACGGTCTGCCCGAACCGCATGATCCAGGAGAGTGGCCAGGTCACGCCCGAAGCCCACGCCGAAATCCTGTTTGCCAATGACTGCGCTGCCGCCACCCTGGCCAACGACGCTGCCATCCTGAACTACACCGGTGAAACCATCACCTGCGGAGGAAGCCCCGTGGCCATCTCCGCTACGATGATGAACCTCGGCCTCGACAACCTGACGAGCGCCACCCTCGAGCTGTTCGTGAACGGCAACAGCGTGTTGAGCTACGACTGGACTGGTAACCTCGACACCTACGGCATGACCGAGGTGCAGATGGGCAGCCACTCCTTCGCAGCATCCACGGACTTCGAGATCCGCATCACCAACGGTGACGGCAATGCCGACAACGACGTGCTCACTGCAGCCGTGGAAGGTGCGAGCCCCTCAACCACCCTCTTCTACATCTACATCGAGACCGATGGATGGGGTGCTGAGACCGGCTGGGAGATCCGCGACGCCGACGGCGACATCGTTGAAAGTGTAGAGCCCGGAACCTATGGCAACACCTCCACCTACGAGGAGTGGGTTGGCGTGCCGAGCACCGGCTGCTACACCTTCACCATCATCGACACCTACGGCGACGGCATCTTCGGAAGCCAGTGGGGGAGCGTCGACGGTGCGTGCTACGTGACCACGGTCAACGACGACCTGTCCACCTTCGGTTGGGTCTACAGCTACAACGGTTCCTACGACTTCGAGTCCGAGACCGCTGCTGCTGAAGTGATCACCGCCGTGGGCGTGGAAGAGGCTGCCGAGCAGACCTCCTTCAACGTGTACCCGAACCCGATCGAGAACGTGGCTTGGATCGACCTGAGCCTGGCCGGCAACGAAGAGGTGCGCCTCGACGTCGTCAACCTCCTCGGTCAGCGTGTCCACTCCCAGGACCTCGGCACGATGTCTGCCGGCAACAGCCGCCTGCAGCTCGACCTCGCCGGTGTGGAGTCCGGAATCTACCTGGTCACCCTGACCGCCGGCAACACGACCTCCACCACCCGTGTGACGAAGAAGTAATCCTTCGACAACCGCATTTTTTGGAAGACCGATGGGGCCCCGCCTCGTCGGTCTTTCTTTTCTTGCATCACCTGCATTGAACATGACCCGCACACTTTCCCTCCTGCTCACCCTGGGCATGGCCGGCACGCTGGCCGCACAGGAAATCCCCTCGGTGGAACTCAAGGACCTCGGCGACATGACCGTCGACACCCGCGCCTTCGTGGAGGAGGCCGACGGGCCCGTTCTCTTCTGCTTCTGGGCCACCTGGTGCAGCCCGTGCAAGCGCGAGCTGAACAACTACGCCGACCTCTATCCGGACTGGCAGGACGAAACGGGCGTGGAACTCGTGGCCGTCTCCATCGACGATCCGCGCAGCATGATGCGGGTCAAGCCCTATGTCAACAGCGTCAGCTGGGACTACACCGTTCTGCTCGATCCGAACAAGGCCTTTGCCCGTGCCATGCAGGTCAACAACGTGCCCCACACATTCCTGGTCAACGCCGAGGGCGAGGTCGTCTGGCAGCACAACAACTACGCCGACGGCGACGAGGAAGAGCTCTACGAGGAGCTCCTGAAGCTGGCCGAATGATGCAGCGCATCCTGATCGCGGCGGCCGTGGCCGCCCTGTTCGTCCCCCGTGCCGCCATCGCGCAGGAGGACGAGCTCGACGCCGGCCAGATCACCGGCAACGTCCAACTCCTGTTCCAGACCTACCAGGAGGACTCCCTCATCGGCGCCCAGGTCCCCCCGGGCAAGACCGGATTCAACGCCTTCGGCAACCTCATCTACACGCGCGGTGACTTCTCCGCCGGCATGCGGTACGAGAGCTACCTCGACCCCATCCTGGGCTACCCCGGCCGCTTCCGCGGTTCCGGCGTCGGCTACCGCTACGCGAACTACGCCAAGGAGAACTTCGAGGTCACCCTCGGCAACTTCTACGAGCAATTCGGCTCCGGCCTTCTGCTCCGCGCCTATGAGGAGCGGCAACTCGGCATCGACAATGCCCTCGACGGCTTCCGGCTCATCCTCCGCCCGGCGGACGGGGTGACCCTCAAAGGCCTCGTCGGCAAGCAGCGCCTCGACTTCGACTCCGGCCTGATCAACGGCCCCGGCACCATCCGCGCCATGGACGGCGAAATCAACCTCAACGACGCCTTCGAACGGCTCGCCACCTCCGGTACCCGGGTCACCCTCGGGGCCAGCTTCGTCAGCCGATTCCAACCGGGCAGCACCATCTCCAAGGACACCCTCGTCCTCCAACTGCCCAACAACGTCGGGTCATGGGGATACCGCGCCCAAATCCAGAAGGGCGGCTTCCAACTCATGGGCGAGTACGTCCGGAAGATCAACGACCCCAACGCCGATAACGGCTTTACCTACGGCGACGGAGAGGGCATCCTTGTCAACGCCGGGTGGTCCACCAAGGGCTTGGGCATCAACGTCGGCTTCAAGGGGGTCGACAACATGCAGTTCAGGTCCGACCGGAACCTCCAGCTCTTCGACGTGCCGGTGAACTACATCCCCGCCATCACCAAGCAGCACACCTACAACCTCGCCGCCACCCTCTACCCCTACGCCACGGTCGTCCAGGGAGAGGTGGGCTGGTCCGCAGAGGTCTTCTACACCATTCCGCGGAAGAGCAAACTGGGCGGGAAGTACGGCACCAAGGTCAGCTTCCAGTACGCCACGGCCAGCAGCCTCGACACCACCAACCTCAGTGGCGTGGAAGGCGCGGTGGATGGCTACGTCCGCAACAGCTGGCGGGCCGGAAGCGAGCTGTACATCCGCGACATCAACTTCGACATCAGCCGCAAA
>CALKUW010000264.1 GCA_937996585.1 uncultured Flavobacteriales bacterium | reverse complement strand
CGACACCTATTTCGTGGCCAAGGGCCTGTGTGCCGGAGCCGGAATTTCAGACCAGTGCTTCCCATTCCCCCTCTGTCCGGATGGTGTCGACATCAATGGCGATGGGCTGGTTTCCACGTCGGACCTCCTTCTCCTGTTGACCGATTTCGGCAATGCCACGGACGCCCCAACCGACATCGACGACAATGGCATCGTGAACATCAACGATGTGCTCGGTCTGTTGGGCGCTTTCGGGATGGTCTGCTACTGATCAGAGCTGCATCTCCGGCACCTCCGCCGGTACGATGAGTTTGCCGGCCGTCGCGGCTTGAATCTCCTCCACAGTCACACCCGGCGCCCGCTCCACGAGGTGGAAGGCGCCATCGCGGATGTCGAGGACGGCGAGGTTCGTCACCACCCGCTTCACGCACGCCACGCCGGTCAACGGCAGGGAGCACGACGGCAGCAGCTTAGACTCGCCCCGCTTGTTGGTGTGCATCATGGCGACCACGATGTTCTCGGCCGAGGCGACGAGGTCCATGGCGCCGCCCATGCCCTTGACCATGCGGCCGGGAATCTTCCAGTTGGCGATGTCGCCGTCCTTGCTCACCTCCATGGCGCCGAGCACCGTAAGCTGGACGTGCTGACCGCGGATCATCGCAAAGGAGGTCGCGCTGTCGAAGTAGACCGCGCCCGGCAGCGCCGTGATGGTCTGCTTGCCCGCATTGATCAGGTCCGCATCGACCTCCGCCTCCGTCGGGAAGGGCCCCATCCCAAGGATGCCGTTCTCGCTCTGGAATTCCACGGAGATGCCGTCGGGAATGTGGTTCGCCACCAGCGTCGGGATGCCGATGCCAAGGTTGACGTACCAACCGTCCCGGAGTTCCTGCGCGATGCGCCGCGCGATGCCATTCTTGTCCAACATGGGTCAATCCAAATGTAAAGCCCGGTCCACGAGCTGATTGTACACGGCCCGCGCCGCCTCGAGGCGCTTCGGGTCCACTGTGTCGTTCACGTCGCGCTGGCGGGTGTGCGGTTCCAACGGTGGTACCTCGGCCTGGATGCCCGCCTCGGTGAGTACCGCTTGAAGCACGGCGGTCGGTGATGCGCTCCATGTGGCATGGGAGACGAGCAGCAGCCGATGGCCGTCGACCGTCAAGGCGTGTCGGTAGTAATCCGTCCACCGGTTGAGCCAGTAGTCCAACGTCTCCGGGTCGCCCGTGGCGGGTTGGCTGCCGAAGCGGAACGGTTTGTGGCCACCGCCGAATTCATGGTGGACGAGCCAATCCATGTAGGTCCGGACAAACGGGTCGCCGTCCTGCATGGCGGTGTACTGGCGGTGCATGGCCAGGAGGGAAGCCGCATGGGCCAGCGGCTTGCGGAACATCAGCACCGCGGTAAAGTCTCGGTTGTGCTCCCGCAGCGACGGATAGCGCAGCAACGCATTGTTGTTCTTGGCCAAATAGGTGGTCCCGGGCCTCCGCACGAGGCCTTGGTAGTCGAGATACCGGTCGTGCAATTCGGCATCCATCCCATGCGGCACCAGGTGGTCCTCCTTCACGAAGCCGCCTTCGGTGTGAGCGAGGAAGAACGGCTCCTCCAACGCCTCGGCGGAAACGGCCCCCACTAGGATGCCGTCGCCATGGCTACGCTCCTTGAGCTCACCCGCCTTTGGCTTGTAGAAACGCCGCCAGGTGCCAGGCGCCATCACAAAGGGCATGTTGGCGTAGTTGAGGCTGCTGAACGCCCCTGTCTCCTCGAGCCGCTGAAGCAGGCTGGTCGTCCCCGCCCGAGCCAACCCGGTGACAAGCAGGAAGCGCGGCTCCCGCTCACCACCCCATTTGCGCCACCGCTTGACCTCACGATCATGAAGCCAACGGTGCAGGGTCGGATGGTCCAGGGCGATACGGTGTAGAAGCTGGTCGAGGGGCGAATACGCGCCCTCCTGCACCTTCCATTTCGGGAACACGAAGCTCAATGTGCCCCCGATCGACAGCGCCACAATGCCGGGCCAACGTCCGAAGGCGGCCATGGCACCCGGGTCCTCCTGAATCTTGCCCCACGCCCACGGGAGGGCAGCGCACACCACCACCACCGCGAGGGCCAATGCGAGCAGCAAAAGGAGGGAGACGAGCACCTTGGACGTGCGGTCCTCCAATTCCTCCAGCGCCTCGTCATCCTCACCGGCCTCCAGCAGACCGTCCAGCAGGTGGACACTGTCGAGGGTCAGCCGCGACAAGACCGACAGCCGGCTGCGGAGCAGCAGGAAGCCCAGGTAGCTCGACACCAGGATGAGAAACCAGATCATCGCACTCAAGGGAAGGCGGGCAGGACGCGCGTCCAATTCGGCAGGTGGTGGTGGCCGTCATGGTGGGACGCGTGGACGTCGTGGTAGAGCACACCCTCCGGCCCGACCACCCAGAGTTCACCGGAATTCTGCTCCTCGAGGAACCACCGCCCATCCGGCAATGCCTCCTGCAGTCCCTCGCTTGAGGTCATGATGCCCTCCTTCGCCATCAGCTCAGGGTAGAGCGGAGTGAAGGACCCCGAGGCAAGGTCAAACACGGTGATCTGGGAGTGGTACTGGGCCAGCTCCACCTGCTCTTTGGAAATGGGGTACTTGTATCCGCCCGGCGTGTGTTTACCGTTGTTCTCCTGCACGTTGTTGTTGAAGATGACGAGCGTGCTGTCGTTGACGATGTCGACGTCATGCTGTGCGGCGAGCGGACCGTCGATGACGCGGATGATCTCCCCGGTCGAAGGGCGGAACTGAAGGACGCATTGCAGGTTCCGGAAGCTGAGGAACAGGTCGCCCACCTCCATGTGATTAGAGGAGGTCAACGCCGGTTCCACATCGTTGAGGTGGAGCGGATCCTGCGCATCGCCAGACCGAAGAATCAGGTGGTCGAGTCCATTGTCCCGAAGCACCTCGGCCATGGAGTGCACCTCGAGGATGTGGCCGGTTGCGGGATCAATCCGCGCCACGCTGTTGTCCAAGAAATGCACCGTCCGATCGCCCATGCGGTAGCGGCCCCGGTACGCGATATGCCGTCCACCCCGTTCCCAACGCATGGTGCAGGCCCACAGGCTCCCGTCCGCAGCGCGGTTGATCGCGTGGTGGAAGCTCAGACTGTCCTGCCGCCAGAGAAGGTTGGACGCCGAGTCCAGCCGGAACAGGGGCGACCGGTTCGTGATGAAGCTCACCACCGATCGGTCCTCGAGCAGCAGCGGATGGTGGATGCGCCAATGGGGCTTCAGGGGACCCATCTCGGAGGGAACCGTCCACCGGTGCAGTTCCTCACCGTCCCGCAGGTTCCGGACGGCGATGGTTCGGCCCTCCTGAGCGTTGGAGTAAGCGGTCAGGGTCAGGATGTCCTCCTCGAGGCGGTTCACTGAAGAGAAATCAGCCGGGGTCGGCACGAACGTTTGCGGCAGGGTCTGCACGTCTTCCACCGACTGCTTGAACTGATCCGGGAAGCCGGACAGCAGCTCCACCAGCTTGTTGAAGGCCCCGAAATCGCGGTCCTTCTTGGCCCTGTGCTTGGCCATCCAACCAAACACGCTCAGCACGGCCAACAGTGCCACGGCCTGGGTCAGCAACTTCAGGCCCCATTTGGCCTTGCCCTGCCCGCGCAGGAACCGCTTGATGCGGAGCCAGACGATGAAGCCGAGGGCAAAGAGGACGAGCCCGCCAATCAGGATGACCAGCAAGGCGCCGACGGTAACGCCGCCTCCAGGACCGATATAGGCAAAGGGCTGCATCAGTGGTCAGGTCTCGCGGACCGTGCGCTGTTCAATGCGCTTCTCGTGGTCGACGCCCTGGAAGATGCGCTGGATGAAGATGCCCGGCGTGTGGATCTGGTTGGGGTCCAACTCACCGGCCGGAACGAGTTCCTCGACCTCGGCGATGGTGATCCGACCGGCCATGGCCATCGGCGGGTTGAAGTTCTTGGCGGTGGCCTTGAAGATGAGGTTGCCGGCGGTGTCCCCCTTCCACGCCTTCACGATGGCGAAGTCGGCCGTGAGGGCGGTCTCGAGGATGTGCGGCTTGCCATTGAATTCACGGACCTCCTTGCCCTCGGCCACTTCGGTTCCGTATCCGGCCGGCGTGAAGAAGGCGGGGATGCCCGCGCCACCCGCCCGGCAGCGCTCAGCGAGCGACCCCTGCGGAATCAGGTCCACCTCGAGCTCGCCCGACAGCATCTGGCGCTCGAACTCGTCATTCTCACCCACGTAACTGGAGATCATCTTCCGGATCTGCTTGCCCTGCAGAAGCAGGCCGAGGCCGAAGTCGTCCACCCCGGCGTTGTTGGAGATGCAGGTCAGGCCCGTCACGCCGAGCCGGACGAGTTCGTCGATGCAGTTCTCGGGAATCCCGCACAAGCCGAATCCCCCGAGCATCAGGGTCATGCCGCTTTCAATGCCCTCGCACGCCTCGCGCGCGTCCCTGACCGTCTTGTTCAGTGCCATGTCGTCATTCGAATAGGTCGTCATCGGGTACACCCCCATCCCGGAATTCAATCCTGCGCGCCTCCATCAAGTCCTTGCACGGCACCGCATCGCTCACCCCGACCGGCGGACGGAAATCCTCCGCCAGCAAACCGATGTCAGGGTCGGCGATGGCATCCTTCATGTAGAACCCGAAAATGGGCAATGCCGTGTTGGCCCCCTGCCCCTTCGTGGTGGTGGAGAACCGGACCGCCGGGTCGGATGCCCCGACCCAAACGCCCGTCACGAGCTCGGGCGTGAGGCCGATGAACCAGCCATCCGCGTTGGATTGCGTCGTGCCCGTCTTGCCCGCCATGGGAATCTTCAGGCCATCGTATTCCCGCTTTTCCAGGTCCATCTTCAACCGAATGCCCGTCCCCATCGTCTTGTCCTTCTCTGCATTGTATGCCCCATCGATGACCCCCTTCATCATCTCCAGCACGCGATAGGCGGTCGCCGCGTCCAGCCCCTGCCGGATCTCCGGGCGCGGCTCGTAGATCGTATTGCCCCGCTTGTCTTCGATCCGTCGGATGATACGCGGTGCGTGCCAAACCCCGCCGCCGGCAAACGTGGCATTCGCCGAAGTGACCTCCAGCAATGACAGTTCCGCCACCCCGAGCGCAATGGAGGGAACCGCGGGAATCTCACTTTCAATGCCCATCGCATGCGCCAGATCCACCACCCGCTGCACCCCGTAGTCCTTGATGAGCTTGGCCGTCACCGTATTCATGGAATTGGCGAGTGCGTACTCCAAGGTCACCATCTCACCGTATTCCATGTCGCTGTTTTCCGGACACCACGGCGGCTGATCCCCCGGCATTTCGATGCACGTCTTCTGGTTGGGCAGTTCCGCGCAGGGGTCCAGGCCCAGCCGGACGGCGGTGGCGTAGACAAATGGCTTAAAGGTCGAACCCACTTGCCTGCGCGATTGGCTCACATTGTCGAACTGGGACCACTGGTAGTCGAGGTCGCCGACCCACGCCTTGACCTCCCCACTGTTCGGGTCGATGCTCATCAACCCGGCATGCAGAAGCGTCTTCTGGTGTCGGATGCTGTCCAATGGAGACATGAGCGTATCCACCCACCCCGCAACGCCCATCACCGTCGTCCGGGTCTTTTCCTCGAACTGCTGGTCCAACTGACGGCGGGACATCACCGGCCAGGTGTGACCGCAACCGCCCTTGCCGGGTCGGCAATGGTGGACCCGCTGGCCGGCACTGTCCTTCTCCGCGATGTAGAAGGCGGGACGGGCGCAATCCGGGCATTCCTTGCCCATAGCCAACCGGTAGCGGCGGCTCTGCTCCACTGCCCGCTTGAGGATGCGTGCCTGTTCTTCCGGAACGATGTCCTCCGAGAAGGGCCAGGTTCGGCCCGTGGTGCGTTTCAGGTCGCGCCAGAGATCCTCCTGCAGCTCGCCGCGGATGTGGCGGTTTGCCGCTGCTTCGGCATACCGCTGCAGCCGGCTGTCCAGCGTCGTATGGATCACGAGACCGTCCCGGTAGAGGTCGAAGGGCGCACCGTCCGCCTTGGCGATGCGATAGGCCCCATCCTCATCCTTGGCCTCCAGCAATGCGCCCACCTCGGCCCGCAACTTTTCACGGAAATGGGGCGCCGGACCCTCATCGTGGCTCACGCGCTGATAACGCAGTCCGAGGGGCAGCGCATTGAGACTGTCGAGGTTTTCAGCCGGGATC
>CALKUW010000263.1 GCA_937996585.1 uncultured Flavobacteriales bacterium | reverse complement strand
GAATCCGTGGTCTCGCAGTTCATCGCGGCGCCGGCCTCCGAAGGGGTGGCACGGTGGGCGGCTGCATTGCGCGAAGGCACATGAAGACCGACGGCCTCGGATTCTGGTCGGGCACGGCCTTGGTGACCGGCAACATGATCGGGTCGGGCATTTTTCTGCTTCCGGCTTCGCTGGCCGCATATGGGGCATACGGCCTCGTGGGATGGGCGTGCGCTTCGCTGGGAGCGCTGCTCCTCGCGGCGGTGTTCCAGCAGCTGGGGCGGCTGCGCCCCCATGCACCGGGTGGTCCCTATGCCTACGTGCGGGAAACCCAAGGGGATTTCGTCGGGTTCGCTGTGGCTTGGGGCTACTGGGTGTCGATCTGGTGCACCAATGCGGCCATCGCTGTGGCGTGCGTGGGTTACCTCGGTGTCTTCTTTCCGGTGCTGGCGGATGAGCCCATCATGGCGGCGGTTGTGGGGCTCGGCTTGATCTGGGTGGCGACCGTTTTGAACGGTCTGGCGTTGCCCAAGGTGGCCGGGGTGCAGCGCGCCACCACCGCACTCAAGGTGTTGCCCCTCGTGGTCATCATGGCCTGGGGTGTGCCCCATGTGGACTGGGCGTGGGTGTTCGCGCCGAAGACGGCAACGGGTGGGGCCTTCGACGCGGTGACCGCAACCACGACCTTGGCGTTGTTCGCCTTCCTCGGCATGGAATCGGCCGCAATCGCGAGCCACCGCCTCGCCGATGCGGGGCGTACAATGGGCTGGGCGAGCGTCTTAGGGACCGCGCTGACCGTGGTGCTGTACGTCGGCTGTTCCATGGTGGTCATGGGTACCGTACCGCCCGAATCATTGGCGGATTCCGGTGCGCCCTTTGCGGATGCGGCCACGACCTTCATGGGACAGGGTGGTCGTTTTCTGGTGGCAGGTGCAGCGGTCGTGGCCACGCTTGGCGCGCTGAACGGGTGGATGCTCATCCAGGGTCAATTCCCGGAAGCCGTGGCACGGGACGGGCTGTTTCCCGGCGTTTTCCGCCGCACCAACCGGTACGGCGCGCCGCTCGCCGGCATCACCCTGTCCAGCGTGCTGGCCTCGGTGGTGCTGCTGCTGAAATTCTCGGACTCCCTCGTGGCCACCTTCACCTTCATGATGACCTTGTCAACCCTGTCGGCCCTTTTGCCCTACCTCCTCACGGCCTTGAGTCTGTGGATGCTGGCTCCTGGTGGGGCCGTCGGGCGCTCCCGTCGCCTGCTCTCCGCGGTATGCATGGCCTTCTGTGCGTGGGTTATTTTCGGATGCGGCCTGGAGGTGATCGCATACGGCAGCGCCCTGCTCGGGGCGGGCGTCGCACTTCACCTGTTCGCCCGACGCAACGCCCAATGACCATGGAGGCCTTTGACATCCATCCCGACATCCGGTTGGCCGAAACGCTGCCCTCGCGCTTCTACACGAGCGACGCGGTGTTCGCGGCGCTGACCGAGCGGGTCTTTGCCCGCAGCTGGCAATGGTTGGGCATGGAGGTGGATCTGCTGCCGGAGAACGGCAGGGTGGTGCCGTTGTCCCTGCTGCCGGGGACGCTGGACGAGCCGCTGCTGCTGGTGCGGGATGCGGACGGCACGGCGCGGTGCCTGTCCAACGTTTGCACGCACCGGGGCAACCTTCTGGTCGATGCGCCGGGCAAGCCCCGCCAGCTCGTCTGCGGTTACCATGGCCGGAGGTTCACGCTGGATGGCCGCTTTGCGTCCATGCCGGAATTCGAACAGGTGCAGGGGTTTCCGCGGCCCTGCGATGACCTGCACCGTTTTCCTTGGCAGACGTGGCTGGGGCACGCCTTCACGGGGGTGGATCCGGCCAATCCGCTCCAAGGCGTGCTCGATGCCATGGCCGAGCGGGTGGGGTTCCTGCCCTTGGCGGATTTCCGCCACGACCCTTCGCGGGACCGGACGTTCGAGGTCGCCGCACATTGGGCGCTCTACTGCGACAACTACCTCGAAGGCTTCCACATTCCCTTCGTGCACCAGGACCTGAACGCCGCCGTGGACTACGACCAGTACCAGACCATCCTGTTCGATCACTGCAACCTGCAGGTGGCCGAGGCAAAGGAAGGCGTGGAGGCGTTCGCGCTGCCGGTAGGCCATGTCGACCACGGGCGGGACATCGCCGCCTACTACTTCTGGGTCTTCCCGAACATGATGTTCAACTTCTACCCATGGGGCCTCTCGGTCAATGTGGTGGAGCCACTGGCCAAGGACCGGACACGCGTGCTGTTCCGCTCCTACGTGCTCGATCCCGACAAGCTCGGCGTGGGCGCAGGGGGCGACCTCGACAAGGTGGAGCTGGAGGACGAGGCCATCGTGGAAAGCGTCCAGCGCGGCATCCGGTCGCACGGATACACGACCGGGCGCTATTCCCCCACCCGCGAGCAGGGGGTGCACCATTTCCACCGGCTGCTCGCCGCTGCCCTTTTGGTTGAGTAGCGCTTCGGTGGCGCGTCCCGCACGGGGCGGGCCTTTTCCTCAAAAAGGACAGTTCTTATCGCTGGATGGCGAGCCTGCGTGGCGCGGCGCCTTGCGGGCCGGTCAGGTAGAGTCCGGGGTGCAGCGAGGAGAAATCCACGGTGTTGGTGCCGGGCTGTACCGTGAAGGTGTGGACGCGGCGGCCGTTCAGGTCGAACACCTCCCAGGCCGTCGTGCTGCCGGACCAATGGATGCGCACTTCGCCCGCTGCCGGGTTCGGGGCCATGTGCCAATCGGACAGCAGGTGCTGGTCCACCGAACTGATGACCGTGACCATGATGCAGGATTCCGCCCCACAGTCGTCCTCGTTGTACTGCTCGCAACACACTTCGCAATCCCCTTCGCCGGTGGCGGTCAAAGTGGCGGTGTTGCCGTCGATGACCAGTTCGCCGCAGTCCGAGAACCATTCGACTTCATTGCCATCCGCGACGTCCGCGATGAGGGTCAGGGTACCGTTGTC
>CALKUW010000262.1 GCA_937996585.1 uncultured Flavobacteriales bacterium | reverse complement strand
CACACGGCATGCCTTCCGGCGGGAAGAGGGATTGTGTGGAAGGAGAGAGGACCAGGCCTGGTCGGGTGGGGGTGAAACCGATGGAGTCCGTTGTGAACCAGGGATTGTCTTCTCTCAGGGCGACGACCTCCTCGGAATTGCCCCCGGTCGCATTGAAATGCCAATGCGATTGGCCGCCGTCACACTCCAGGGTGGTGAGTGACCGTTCCCGCAAGAGCCACAGGGCTTGGGTGTCATCGCGGTCGAAGTTCCGGTCGACTTGAAGGATGACCCGGAGCAGGTGGCACCACTCAAGCATTGGCGCTTCCAGTGCGTCTGGGGCGAATCGCCGAGCCGCATGCGGACCTTGGACGAAGGCGATGACCTGCTTCAGCGGATCATCGGGAAACAAACCGGCGACCCGTCCTGCCTCGGCAAGCGCCGCCCGCGTCATGACTTCGGGAATGTGCCTTTCGTCCCAGCCCCGGCGAATCACAACACCGCAGGAAAGGGCTGTCGGAACGTCCATGGCCCAGGCCCCAGCCCGTCGCCCAGGCCCGTAATAGGCATTGTCCCAACCGGTCAGCGCCATGGGGATCAGTGCCCATTCAGCGGGCAGGCCTGCACCTTCAAAAGCCTCCGACACCGGCCGTCGGTAGCGGTCCGCTGCCGTCTCCATCAGACGGAAGCACAGCATGCCGTCCGCCAGCAGCCGCTCGAGGGCCCGGTCCGCATGGTGTTCCCCGTGGGGCAGAGATTCCAATTGACGGACCAGTTCATCGGCCCAAACGGTGCGCATCCTGAAGCGATTGGGATTGATGCTGGGCTCCATGGCTTCCAGCACGCTTCCGGGTTCCAATTGTTCCAGATCCTCAACCCAGGTTGCGTGTTGCATGGACCGCACGATACCCGTCCACCCCGTCAGGTCAGGTTGAGCCTCCAGAGGCGCTGCCATGGCCATGAGCATCAGGCAGAAGGCAACATTCACGAACCGATTGTGTGGAATCAGCATCCCGTTGGACGAAGATGGCCCGAAGGAGCCGTATCTTGAGGGGAAGAGATGGGGCATCATCCATAACATGCCAACACACCCCGATAGTGAACTGCGGGCCCGACTTGCGGCCCTTGAGGCAGAGTGCGAGCGCCTGAGGGATCAGCTTTCCACGAAGGTGAGGGGGGGCGTCTCCGAAGGGCCGATGCTGGACAAGGCGGGCGATGGCATCTTCACCATGGATGCGCAAGGGACCTTGGACTACGTGAACGCGACGGGCATGCGGTTGCTCGGATCGGAAACGGCAAACGAAGCACGCGCGGCCTTTTCCCAACTGGTTGGCTCTCCCGAGAATCGGGAAATCGTCTTGGATGTCAAAAGGTGGTTGGGGAATCCGGGGGGCACGGCCTACTTCCTCGCTATGGACGTCCCCGTGGTCAACGCGCTTGGACAGGAGCGGCGATTGAGCATTCACCTGTATCGAAAGGAAGACCCGTCAGGTGGGGACGACAGGATAGAAGGCGTGGCGCGCGATGTCACGGAGCAGCATCGGTTGCAATCAGCCCTTAGACAGTCTGAGGAACACTACCGGGGCATCATCGAGAACATGGAGCTCGGCATCCTCGAGGTCGACCATGAGGAGCGGATCATTCGCGCATTTCCCCGGTTCTGTGCCATTGTCGGATACTCGGAAGAAGAGCTGCTTGGAAAAAAGGCGTCGGACATCTTCATGAGGGAATCCGACCGCCAGCTGATGGACGATAGGACGCAGGAGCGTAATGCGGGGAAATCCGGCTTGTACGAGTCTCCGATTCGGAACAAGCAGGGGGAGGAGGTGTGGTTGCTCATCAGTGGCGTGCCCATCCGCAACGAATGGGGAGAGGTCGTGGGATCGATGGGCATCCACTACGACATCACCGAGCGAAAGCGCGATGAGGTCCAGTTGAAGTTGGCCATGGAGGAGGCCGAGGCGGCGCGCCGCTCGGAAAGGGCGTTTCTGGCCAAGGTGAGCCATGAAATCAGAACGCCCATGAACGCGATCATCGGAATGTCGAGGCTGCTGGGTGAAACGACCCTGGAGCCCAGGCAGCAGGAATTCGTCAGGGCGTTGTCTGAAGGTGCCCGGGTATTGAAAGGCTTGCTGGACAATGTGCTGGACATCGCACGCCTCGAAGACGGGCAATACAGGCTCAGGCAAACCCCGGTTCGTGTTCGTTCCCTTTTCGATTCGATCCTGGAGATTCACCGTTCCATGCTCACGGAGAAGGGGGTGACGCTCGAATTGGAATGGGCCACAGAGATTCCCGAGGTCCTCCAGCTCGACCGGGGGCTGCTGACCCAGGTTTTGATGAACCTCGTCGGAAATGCGGCAAAGTTCACGGCGGAAGGCAAGGTGGTCATCAGCGCGAGGTTGAGACGGGAAGGAGCGGAATGTTACCTCGATGCAGCAGTCGAGGACACCGGACCTGGCATACCTGCCTCGGAAGTGGAGACGGTGTTCCAGAGGTTCAGACAGGGACCCTCGGGTGATGAAGTGGGAACCCAGGGCAGCGGATTGGGATTGAGCATTGTACGGGAGTTGTGCGCAGCCCATGGAGGATCCGTATCGTTGACGAGTGAGGTCGGCAAAGGCAGCAGGTTCCAGTTCCATATCCTGGTCGGAGAAGCGAAGGGTGATTCCGCCCAGTCAGGGGCATTGGATCCAGCTCCGCTGAAGGGCAAACGTATCCTGGTCGCAGAAGACAATCCCGTGAACATGATGTATGTCGAGCGGCTGCTCAAGAAATGGGGCGTGGAGGTTGTATCCGTTACCGATGGTGCATCAGCAGTGGATGAGTGGCGTGAGTCGCCATTCGATTTGATTCTGATGGACATCCAAATGCCCATCTGTGATGGCATGGAGGCGACCCGCCGCATTCGGCTTCAGGAGCGAGAAATCGGAAAACCAGCGACAGGCATCATTGGATTGAGTGCCTTTGCCTTTCACAAGGATGTGGAAGATGGGTTGGAGGCAGGCATGAGTGGTTACCTCGTGAAGCCTTACGAACCCCATGAGTTGCTGGCCGTCCTGCTCCGTGTCCTGCAACGTTAATTTGTCGGAGTCTCAATGCTCGATTTTTGTCGTTGGGCTACTCAATAAGGAAGACAAAAGCGTATAATAATTGGACAAAACAGTTTACAAGCTTGGTTTCGTCGAGTATAATTCATAAATTGTCCTTGTGTGGTTGACAGGCACTTCAACCTTGTTGAAGTCAATCACAGTTGTGAATCGTAGAGAAGCACCCGCAACGGCGGGTGTTTCCATTTCATGACGTTTCGCACCGGTGCATCACCCTCTCATGACAACTTGTGGAGAAGCGTTCATCCAAAGCGGGATCACAGGGGCGTTCAGGTCCTAATTTGTTCGCATGGAAGGGGACAGATCCACCCGGAGTTTCAAGGCAATGGGCGGTCGAAGGGCATTTGATGTCTGCGAATACGTTCGGGAAATGATGGCGTCCGGGGCCCTGTTCTCATTGCACGTCGGATGTGACAGCCAGAACTATCGATGCCATACGGTCTACGTCACCACTGTTGTATTCCGGTATCCACAAGCGGGGGCCCATGTCATCTACCGGAAGGAAAAAGTGCCCCGCATTTCTGACATGTGGACCAAGCTTTGGGGTGAAACCGAGCGATCCGTTGCCCTGGCTCACTTGTTGCGTGAAGAGGCCGAGGTTGAGGTGGAACAAATTGACCTGGATTTCAATACCGACCCTGCATACCCGTCCAACAAACTGCTCAGCGCATCCGCCGGATACATCCAATCCCTGGGCTTCCAAAGTGGGGCCAAACCCGATCTGCTCATGGCGGCTTGGGCAGCAGACGCCCTCTGTCACTGATGCCGCAATGGGTGGAGTGTCAGGGGTTGAATGCCCCGTTGGATGAGGTGTGGCCATTTTTCTCCACAGCCGCCAACCTGGCTTCATTGACTCCTCCCGAACAGGGGTTGAGGATAGACGAGGGAGGTGTCACCCCCATTTTCACGGGGCATCGTGTCCAAATTTCAGTTGCACCATTCGGCCCATTCCGCACCCGCTGGACCACGTTGATTGATGATGTCGTATCGCCGAATGAACAAGGGGAGGACGCTTGGTTCAGGGATATTCAACTGAATGGTCCATTTGCGCGGTGGGATCATCTGCACGCTTTCCGCGCCATACCCGGTGGCGGTGTCGCCGTTATGGACCGCGTGGAATATGCATTGCCCATGGGGCGCCCGGGTGCTTGGCTGGCAGGCCGTTGGGTTGACCGCCAGATCAGCGCTTTGTTCGCGTACAGAAGGGAACAGCTTCGGAATCGATTTGGTGAAGTGCAATTGCCTGCCGGCTGGGAAGGTGGCTGGACGGTGGGACAGTGAATCCTTTCGTAACCCAGGGGACGTGATCTGGGCATTTCAGGTACACGGAACCCGTTGCCACAAAGGGCATCGGCTTTAACTTGCTCCGATATGATGCGGGTTCCGTCCATGATCGGCTTGATGTGCGCTGTACTGCTGCTGTTGCCGGCTTCCACGGTGAAGGCGCAATTCGACATCAGTCCGACGGACAGCCTGGTGGCAGAATTCGCTGTGGACAGCGTTACCCGCATCTTTCAGATCGACTTCCCCAATACTTCCGGTGATTCGTTGGGGTTGAGCTGGCGCTGGATCAGCGGGGGATGGACGGAAGGGTGGGATGTGAACCTCTGTGATCTCGGCGAGTGCTACACCGGCATCCCTGCGGATGCTGACATGTTGCCCATGGGGCCGGAAGGAGTGGGTTTCCTGAAGCTCATCGTCAACGCCCTTGAGCTTGAAGGCTCCTGTTTTCTGCACTTCTGGGTTTGGCCCACAGGCAACCAGGATGCACTGGTGCACGTGTACTTCGATTTGCGCAACGATGCCACCATCACATCGGTCGCCGAAGCGGCGGACATTCGGCAGGTATCGCTCCATCCGAATCCGGTCAGCATCGGGCAATCCCTGACCATCGCGGGATTGCAGAGCTTCATTCCTTCGGTTACCATGCAACGCTTGAGCCCCCAAGGTGCGTTGCTGAATTGTCCGGTTCACTGGGTGGATGGCCGAATGGTCATCGAAACCCGAGGATGGACGTCGGGAATCCACTTCCTGTACCCGACCCCCCACGATCCGCCATTGCGGGTCATTCTGCATTGAACGTTGATTGAAACCATGATCATTTCTCTTCGATTTCAGGCGCTTGCAGCCCTGTTTCTGGCCTTCGCGGCCGCCCCGTGCCTTGGACAGCACGCTACCCTGATTGCCGATGGGCACGAGGGGACCGTCGTCCGATTCGACTTCTCCGACCCGATGCTCGGTGAGGTGGAGACGCCGGAGGGCACGGCCTTGTTGCCGCGCGTCCTCGGCGATACGCCCCTGCTCCGCGCAGGCGCTCCTGACCTGAGCAAGGTGGATGCCACGTTGCTGATCGCGCCCGAGGCAGGCACCATCCTGGAAGTGGTGGAGGCCACCTTTGTTGAGTTCCACGATGTGAATGTGGCGCCGAGCAAAGGCAACCTCTACCGCAACGTGGATCCGGCTACGGTACCCTTCACCGAGGGCGATGTATATGGGGTCGATGCCTTCTTCCCCGCCCAGCCCGCCGTCCTGCGCACACCATTCATCGAGCGTGGCCTGAGGGGGCAGGTCATCTGGGCCCATCCCTTCCAATACAATCCCGTGACCCGGGTTTTGAGGGCGCACTCCTCGATCACGGTGCGGGTGCTTGAAACTGCATCCGCCCCGGTCAATCCTGCCATGTCCACGGCTCGGTTGGCTCCTGGAGGACAGGCGGACCTGGCTGGACGATTCCTGAACGCCGGTGGGCTTGATGAGCGCTATGACTACATCGAGGAGCACGGCAAGGTGGTGGTGGTGACCGATGCCATGTATGACGATGTTCTCGCTCCCCTCATCCAGTGGAAGCGGGAGAAGGGACTGGAAACCGAGGTCGTGTACGCTGCGGATTTCGGCAACGACTATGACGCCGTCAAGGACTTCCTGGCCGACCAGTATTTCAATGAGGGCCTGACACACGTGATCCTCGCGGGTGATGAGGACCAGGTGCCCGCGACGCTCGTGACCAACGGCGGAGGAACGGGATACTGTGATCCCTGCTATGGATTCGTCGAGGGAGATGACCACTATCCCGAATTCTTCGTGGGGCGCCTGCTGGTGCACACGGTGGCAGAGATGCAGACCGTGGTGGACCGCACCCTTGAATATGAAAAGACCCCTTACATGGAGGAGGAGTGGTTCAATGTGGCGGTGGGCATCGGCTCGAATGAGGGCGCCGGCATCGGGGACAACGGTGAGGCCGACTGGCAGCACCAGAACGTCATCAAGGAGCAGCTCACGGACTACGGATTCCAGGAGGTCTGGGAGCTGTACGACGGCAGCCAGGGTGGCAGCAGCCCCTCGGGCGGTGAGACGGCCGATGAAGCGGGCAACCCGAATGCCGGAGACATGGTCGAACTCGTGAACAAAGGCCTGAGCTTCATCAACTACACGGGCCACGGATACCACGGTGGCATCGCTTCCAGCGGCTTCGACATCAACGCCATCGGGCAGACCACGAACAATGGCATGTACGGCTTCTTCGTGCCGGTCGCCTGCTGTGTGGGCGATTTCGATGAGGGCGAGGGATCCGGCGATTGCTTCGGCGAGGTCTGGATCAAGCACACGGCCAATGGTGCTCCCGCCGGTGGCATCGGTGGCGCCTTCTCCAGCGTCCTGCAGAGTTGGGCACCGCCCATGCGCGGCCAGGATGAGATGGTCGACCTCGTGGTGGAGGAAGGCGAGGTGGAGATCAACCACACCTTCGGGTCCATCGTGGCGCACGGATGTGCGGGCATGGTCGATTCCTACGGCGGGGCCGGGGAGGAGATGATGGACACTTGGTGCGTCTTCGGCGACCCTACCATCGTCATGCGCACGGCTTTCCCGGAAGATTTGATGCTGTCCCACCAGGAGGTGTACTTCCTGGGTACCCCCGAAATCACGGTCACCTGTCCGACGGAGGGTGCCTTCGTCGCGCTGACGTTCGAGGGTGAGATCCTGGGCACCGGATTCGTGGAGAACGGCGTGGTGACCATCGCACTCGATGCCCCCATTTCCGTGCCAGGCGATTACCTCATCACCGGAACCGCCTACAACACCTTGCCATACCAGGCCACGGTTCAGGCCGTACCCGCGGAAGGTCCCTACGTCTTGAGCAACGGCAATGCCGCCTTCGACCCTGCCGGTGACAACGACGGCAATGTGGACCAGGGAGAGAGCATCGACCTCACGCTTGACCTGTCCAATGTCGGTGTGGAAGTGGCGTCCGGCGTAGAGGTGACCATCTCCACCGACGACCCGTGGGTGGTCATCACCGACGGCACGGAGTTTGCCGGGGACATCGACGCGGAAGGTGCCCTGACCCTTGATGGATTTGCTTTCGATGTGGTGCCGGGGGTTGAAGACCAGCATGTGGTGCTGTTCGATGTCATCATCACCGATGCCGAGGGCAACACTTGGAATTCGAATTTCACCGTCCTGCTCAATGCACAGCACTTCACCATCCTCGACCTCACGGTGGTGGATGGCGGCAATGGCATCCTGGAAAGCGGGGAGACGGCAGACCTCGTTTTCACGGTCATCAACGATGGCCACGAGACCACCATTCCCAATCCGTTCGGCATCGTGGACTTCGATCATCCCGATCTGACGATGAACTTCAACGGGGTCTACCTCGATGCGCCCCTCCAGCCCGGAGAGATGGCCACGATGAGCTATCCCGTCACGGTGTCCGAGGATGCCGCCCCCGGTGGGCTGGTCCAGTTCCAGTTCGAGGTGTCCGACGGAGTCTACACCACGGCGGGTGATTTCTTCGAGCCCATCAACCTCATCATGGAGACATGGGAAAGCGGGGATGACCAGACTTTCCCTTGGGCCTATGACGGCAGTGAGGAATGGTTCGTGAGCAGCAACGATCCCTACCAGGGCGATTTCTGCATGGAGAGTGGTGACATCGGCGACAACCAATCGACCGTGCTGACCATCGCCCTGGAGTTCCTCGGAGGTGGTGAGTTGAGCTTTGCGCGAAAGGTCTCTACTGAGGAAGGATGGGACTACCTGCGGCTGTACATCGACGGCGACATGGTGGGAGAATGGTCCGGGGAGCTCGATTGGGATGAGGAGTCCTTTGATCTGACCGCCGGTTTCCACACCATCAACTGGTCCTACGAGAAGGACAACATCATTTCCGCAGGGGCGGACGCCTGCTGGGTGGACGACATCGTCCTGCCGCCCTTCTGCTACATCGACGCCACCATCAGCCAGTCGGGTACCCCGGGCATCCTGTGTCCCGGTGAATCCGTTACGCTGAGCACGGTTGAAGGCTACTTGACCGAGTGGAGCAATGGCGCGACCACCTCGGCCATTGAGGTGGCCGAAGCGGGTTCCTACACCGTGACCCTCACGGATGAGGCCGGCTGCAGTTTCACTTCGGATCCGCTCGTCATCGACGTGCTGGAAACGGTGCCACCTTCCATCTCCATGGTGGGCCAGCTCGGTTTCTGCGAAGGGGGGTCTGTGATTTTGAGCGGGCCGGACGAGGGCACTTGGTCATGGAATGTCGGTGTTGATGCGCAAAGCATCGAGGTCAGCCAGTCCGGTACGTACATCCTCGATTTCACGGATGTGTGCGGCAACATGGCCACGAGCGATGCTGTCCAAGTGGACGTGTACCCGACGCCCGATGCGCCGGTCACGACGGACATTACCATAGAGAATCCGGCAGAAGTCGGGCTCTCCGCGGATGTGGACAATGTGCTGTGGTACGATGATGAGGATGCCCTGTTCCCCTTCGGTGCCGGTCCGGACTTCCCGGTTTACGTGGACGGCACCACTACTTTCTGGGCGGAGACGGAAGCCGTCAACCCCGGCACCATGGCGACGGGCGGCAAGAACGACCGCGACATCGAGAACGGCCAATTCCACCAGAACAATGGTTTCTGGCTCGTCTTCGATGCCTATCAGAATTTCACCATCCAAAACCTGAAGGTTTACGCCAATGGACTTGGTGCACGCACCATCACCCTCGTCAATGCCAACGGCACGACCATCCAATCTTCAACGGAGAATATGCAGGACGGAGAGAATGTGGTCGACGTGAACTTCTTCGTGCCGGCAGGGGAAGGGTACGGGTTGCGCGTGTCCTCCGACAATCCCCAGCTGTGGCGGGATGGCATCGGTTCTGAGCAGAACTATCCCTATCCGATCGGTGATGTGGGAGCCATCACAGGTACGAGCGTGAATGGGGGCAATGCCCAGAATTACTACTACTTCTTCTACGATTGGACGGTGTCCGTGGACGCGGTGGGCTGCCCCTCCGAACGGGTACCGCTGACGGTTACGGTGACCAATCCCGTGGGGGTCGGACAGAT
>CALKUW010000261.1 GCA_937996585.1 uncultured Flavobacteriales bacterium | reverse complement strand
CTTGCCCGAGCGGACCACGCGTCCCCGGACGCATGGTATGACCATGGTCATGGACAAAGGACTGAGCCTGCGCCAAGCCGAGGACTTGATTTCCGTTGCGGCGGACAAGGTCGACTTCCTGAAGCTCGGATTCGGTACCAGTCTCTTCACGCCCGACCTGGCAGCCAAGGTCAAACTCTACCGCGAAGCGGGCATGGACGTCTACTGCGGCGGAACGCTCTTCGAAGCATTCCTGGTGCGCAACAGTCTCGATGACTACCTCAAGTTCATCGACGACATGGGCATAGGATGCCTTGAGATCAGTGATGGCTCCATGGTCATCGACCACGACTACAAGTGCGAACTGATCCAGCGTTTGTCCAAGGACTTCAAGGTCCTCTCCGAAGTCGGCTCGAAGGAGGAGGGCATCCTCATTTCCCCGGCCAAGTGGATCCGCATGATGCGCAACGAGCTCGATGCGGGATCGGTCAAGGTCATCGCCGAAGCCCGCGAGAGCGGTACGGTCGGCATCTACCGCCCGAACGGCTCCGCCCACACCCAATTGATCCGTAAGATCCTCGCCAATGTGGCACTGGAGGACATCCTGTGGGAAGCGCCCAAGAAGGCGCAGCAGGTGTGGTTCATCAAGCAGTTCGGTGCCAACGTCAACCTCGGCAACATCGGTCCTGCGGATGTCATCCCGTTGGAATGTCTCAGGGTCGGTCTGCGCGGTGACACCTTTTTCCATTTTCTTCCGGAAGAATTGAAACAGGGTGTCCAACCCGTTGACGAGGAGGCATGAAAGAAATCGCGGTCAGCGAACTCAATGCTTGGCGTAGCCAAGGACGCGAGCACCAGCTCATCGACATCCGTGAGGAGTACGAATTCACGGCGGGCAACCTCGGTGGCACCCACATTCCTATGGGGGACATCATTGCCCGAAACACCGAATTGAGGCGGGATATACCCGTGGTGCTCCAATGCCGCTCCGGTGGCAGGTCTGCCGCCGTCCTCGTTGCCCTCGAAGAGGAGTTCGGCATGGACAACCTTTACAACCTCAAGGGTGGTGCCACCGCCTGGGCCGCCGAAGTGGACCCTTCCATGGAGGTCGCCTGACATGCGCCGCCGCGACACCAGCGCCTGGATTGGACTCGGTCTACGCGGCATGGCCATGGGCGCCGCAGACCTCGTCCCCGGTGTCAGCGGAGGCACCGTAGCCTTCATCGCCGGCATCTACGAGGAGCTCCTCGACACCATCGGCAACCTGGGTTGGGGCACTGTTCAAGCCCTCTTCTCGCGGGGGCCCGTGGCCGTATGGAAGGAATACAACCTCGGCTTCCTGGCCGCCCTCGTCGCCGGTATCGGCACCTCCGTCGTGCTGCTGGCTGGAGCATTGCATCACCTGCTCGCCCACCATCCCGTTCTGTTGTGGGCCTTCTTCTTCGGCCTCGTCGCGGCCAGTGTCCCTTTCATGTTGCGGGAAATTCCGCGCAGGGACTTCCACGTGGCGGAGGTCGCTTTTCTCCTCTTCGGCAGCGGTCTGGCCTGGTGGCTGACGGGCCTTCCCCCACTGGTGCAGAGCGACCATCCGATCTTCCTCTTCGGTGCCGGAGCCATCGCCATTTGTGCCATGATCCTGCCGGGCATCAGCGGGTCCTTCATCCTCGTGCTCCTCGGTGCCTATGCCGCCGTCATCGGCGCGCTCAAATCCTTCGATGTCGTGCGCATCGCTGCGTTCGGTAGCGGCGCCCTCTCGGGATTGCTGGGGTTCAGTAAGGGCCTCGGCTGGGTATTCCGAACCCACCGCAGGTGGGCCCTCTCCCTGTTGAGCGGTTTCCTGATCGGATCCCTGCGCAAGCTCTGGCCGTGGAAAGCAGATGTGCAGCCCCTGTACACCCACTCCGACGGACGTGTCGAATACCTTCAGGTGACCCTGATGCCGGATGCCCACCCCGACCCGCAGGTCATGACCGCAGTGGGATGCATGGTCGCGGGGGCCTTGCTGGTGGGGGGACTCGGTTGGATTGCGCAGAGGGGTACCCCATCCGCCAATACCGGCTCCCATGGCTGAGGCGGTGCGCAGGTTTGGCTTGATTGGTCACCCGGTCAGCCACAGTTGGTCCCAACGCCATTTCGAAGCGAAGTGGGCCACCGAAGGCATCACGGACTGCGTCTATGAACTGCACGACCTGCCTACGGTGGTTGCCGTCCATGCCCTGTGGGAAGAAGGCGGCTGGGCCGGCATGAACGTCACCGTTCCCCACAAGCAGAACGTCATGCCCCTGCTGGATGGCCTGTCGCCCACAGCCAAGGCCATCGGCGCGGTAAACACCATTGCCTTCACCGCCGAAGGGCGCATCGGGCACAATACGGATGCACAGGGTTTCAGACGGGCCATCGCCCCCTTTCTTAAGGGCCACCATCACCGCGCCCTCGTACTGGGTACCGGGGGATCAGCAGCGGCGGTCTGCCACGTTTTGCGGAACATCGGCCTGGATGTGATCCGGGTCAGCCGGCGCCCGGATGGGCCGGATGTGGTCGGCTATGGTGACCTGCGGGAGGAAGGCATCCGCGCCACTCCGCTGATCGTGAACTGCACGCCGGTGGGCATGCATCCCCACACGGACGCCATGCCGCCGCTGGGCGAAGCCATTCAAGGCATCGGAGCCGATCACCTGGTGGTCGACCTCATCTACAACCCGCGGGAGACACAGCTGCTGCAACGCGCTTCCACCTTGGGTGCCAGAACATTGGATGGCTTATCCATGTTGCAACACCAAGCGGAAGCCGCCTGGGAGATCTGGTGCGGTGCCGCCCTAGGCACGTGAACATCATACTCAACCTCCTCGACCGGCTGGCGGAACTCATCCTGAGCCCCGCTTCGCGCAAAGCCGTTGAGCACGCCCTCGTGAGGCTGGCCCTCGGACTCTTCATCGTCCACCTTGTGCTCTTTTTGGTCCACGAGGCCGGATGGCTCCCCTTTCCCATGCCGGAGTCCCTTTTCGGCCATCCGCTCCATGTGCTTTACACTCCTTTCTCGGCCATCCTCGTCGCGGAGGTGTACCTGCTGATCTACCACCTGCCCTCCTCCTTCGCGCGGTCGATGGGCAAGCAGCTTGAGATCGTCTCGCTCATCGAGATCCGCTCCGTGTTCCGGGACCTCTCCGTTCTTCAGGAAGCCGGATCGACAGGGCGCATCTGGCCCTGGAACGACCCCTTCTTCCCCCACATCGTCGGTGCCGTTCTGCTCGGGGGCGCGCTGGTGGCCTTCTACCGCATCCTGCCGCGCCGACTGGCCCGGCTCGAAGAACAGGAGCTCGCGCGGTTCATCCGTTTCAAACGGCACCTGGCCGCCATGCTCGGGGTGGCCCTCGCGGGCATTGCATTGTGGAGTTTCGGCCATTGGCTGCTCGACATGGTGGCCCACGCTCAGGGTGACGCCTTGGTTCCGATGGATCCCAACGCGGTGTTCTACAAGGACTTCTTCACCGTGCTGATTTTCGTGGATGTCATCCTGCTGGTCACCTCCCTGCGCTACCACTCCTCCTTCGGCCTCATCCTGCGGAACTCAGGGTTCGTGGTGGCCACCATCATCCTGCGCCTGTCCTTCGGGATGGAAGCCTGGAGCGCCGTGGCGCATGAAGTGCTGGCCGCCATGCTCGCCCTGGTGTTGCTGCTGCTGCAGGCCGGACTCCAATGGGGTCATCGGCGCTTCGGTCCGGAGCTGAAAAAGGTGGAGGATGGCTGATGGCCGGCATTCGGTCAGGACTTCCGAATTTCAGGGTCCATGAAGGATGCCCTCTCCCCCACGGAACAACCCGGACGCTGGGACCGGCTCGAGGACATGTCCCCGGCCGATGTCGCTGCGGCCATGTCGGCCTGTGACCGCGAAGCTGCGGAGGCCGTGGCACGGCTTTCCGAAACCATAGGCGAGGTCATCGGTCAGGCGATGGGGCGTGTGGAGGAAGGAGGCCGGGTTTTCTATCTCGGCGCGGGCACCAGCGGGCGACTCGGCATCCTCGATGCCAGTGAGATCCCCCCCACGTTCGGGGTCAGCGGGCGCTTCATCGGCCTGATCGCAGGTGGGGACGGCGCCATCCGCCAGGCCGTGGAAGGCGCGGAGGATGACGCGGGTGGCGGGGTGCGCGACCTGGAAGCCCACCGGGCCGGACCGGAAGACATCGTGGTCGGCATCGCAGCGAGCGGACGGACGCCCTATGTGGTGGGCGCGTTGGAATGGGCGCGCCGGAAGGGCATGATGACCGTGGCCATCACCTCCAACCCGGCAGGGGCCGTTGTGCAGGCGGCGGAATTCGCGCTCGTGGCCGAGACGGGACCTGAATTCGTCACCGGAAGCACCCGGCTCAAAGCCGGCACCGCCCAGAAGCTCATCCTCAACCAGCTCTCCACCGGCATCATGATCGG
>CALKUW010000260.1 GCA_937996585.1 uncultured Flavobacteriales bacterium | reverse complement strand
GCAGGCTCCAGCGTGTTGTGTACCCCCTTGCCCCAGCCTCCGCCCACCACAGCGATGTCGCCCAACTGGTAGGCGTACTTGAGCAGACCCATGGCATCGAGGAGCAGGATTTGAGCGTCACCGGTGGCTTGGGCCGGGGCTTCCAGCGAGGAAAGCAGTTCCACCCCGACATGACCTGCCCATCGCTCCATGTGTGCCCCATGCAACTCGTGGGGGGCGACGAGGGCGCACCAACTGGTCTGGCCATCCAGCAGGTCGGGCAGCATGTCCCATTCCGGCCCCCAGGCGCTCCCCAGGATGAGGACCTTGCGCCCCGCGGCCCAGCGCTGAATGCTGTCCATGCGCTCGCCAAGTTGCGTGGGAAGGTTGGCGCGCAATGTGTCGCAGACCCGGTCAACCCTGGGGTCGCCGGTGGCGATCGAGGATATTCCATGTGATTGGAGCAGTGCACCCGAGGCGACGTCCTGTGTTTGAACCGTGGTGAATGTGCGCAGGGACTTACGCACGAATCCGCCCCAGGCGCCCATGGGGTGCCGCCCGGCATCGAACCGGGAGGCGACGAGGTGGAGCCGTGTACCGGCCGCGTGCGCGCTCCGCATCAGCTCAGGCCACAACTCGTATTTGACGAGGACGGTGTCCGAAATGTCCATCGCGCCGAAGAACCGCCGCATCTGCCCCGGCGAATCCCAGGGCAGGTAGTCGATGTGGTCCGCCTCCGGTGCCGATGCTCCTGAAATCCCTGATGGAGAGAAGAAAGTCAACAGTATGGGTTGAGCGGGGTGCAGCGACCGCCAAGCGCTGAGCACTGGAGCCGCCTGCTCGAATTCACCGAGTGAGGCACAGTGCACGTGGAACCAGGGCCCTTGCCTGCCGCATTTCCTTGCCGCCACTTCCGCGGCCATGAGACGGTCCTGCCAACCCTTGCGGCCGGACATCGCTGCACGCGCCTTCCTGTGCCCCAGCATGGCGGCGATCCGGAGGCCGAAGCGCAGAAGTAGGATGGCGATGCGGTAGGTAACGACCAAAGGGGCGGGTTCAGTAATAGTAGTCGAGGTCCGTGGAGCGCGCCTGCAAACGCAGGATCCATGCGGCAAAGAGGCCGACCGCCCCATCATGGCGGGGGCCGGCGTCCGCGGTGAGGGTGTCCGCATTCCATGCGCGGTTGGGCTGCAGGCTGCCAAGCATCGCCTCGACACCCACCTGAAACCTCACCAGACCGTTGGCCGCATCGCGGTGGTATCCGAAACGCGGAAGGACCATCCACCCCCCTGTGAGCCGGTCGTACCCGGCAAGGTGCGGGTCGTCGAGCTGGGTCAGCCTGTTGCCCCGGTTCTGGAAGTGAACCTTGTGTTCCCAGTAGCCAAGTCCGAGCTCCACGAGGAACCCGGCCCCGGGCTTGAAGAAATCGGCGCCCAGCAGGCGCCCGGCAGACAACGCCAGGATGGTTCCGCGTTGTTGCGCCGTCACCAGGGCAATCCGCCCCTCGTTGTCGATGATGTGGCCGTTCGGGTCGCGCAGGTTCTGCAGGAGCCCGGGTTCGCGCACATCGGCCCCCGTCTGGAAGCGGTAATGGGCGCCCCAGCGCCAGCCTCCGGCGTCCTGGTAATAACCCGAAAGGCCGACGGTGTTCGAAAGCCCGAAGCGGTCGGAAAGGGGACCCATGGGTGATTGCCCGCCGACATGGATGGCCATGCGGAATCCGGTCGGCCAGGCCCGGACCTCCTCACCGTTTCCACCGGCCATCGCACCCAGCGACGACATGACGAAGAAAACCGAGGCGAGGGAACGGAGCCTCATTTGAGTGGGATGGAGAGGCCGAAGGTGTATCCGCTCAACAGGGAGCCACCGGTCAATTGGGTGAAAAATGTCCAGTCCTTGTAGGTGTAGCGTCCGCCGAGGTGACCGGCAAGTTGGAGTCCTCCCACCACATTGCCCGCGTAGAGCGGTGGGGCCACAGATCCTCCGGCCCATTGGAAATTGTGGATGTAGTAGGCGAGGGTCAGTCCGGCGAAGAAGTCGAAAGGAGGGGGAGCGATTTCCACGAAGTGATAATGCCCCTGTGCACCAATGCCGATGAACTGGTGCTGCCAATTGCCTCCGTTGCCCCCTTCCGTGTAGCTCCTGTAGCTCGCCAGCACCCCGGCGGAAACATGGTCGTCGAGGGATTGTTCCAATTCAATGAAGATGGGCAATCCCCTCGTGCTCATGCCCAGACCGGCATTCACCACATCGAACCGGTCGAGGGCATTCCCGCCTTGTCCCAAGGCCGCACCCGGAAGGGCGAGCATCAGGGGGATAACCCAAGTGTTTGGTCCGCATGATTGTCGACAGAAAGTACAAAACAAACGACCAAAATTCGATTTTAGTCGACAAAAATCCGTATTTTTCATATGATGTTCACGTTGCCGATGTGCCGTTTTCCAGAACACAGCGCCGCCCGGCCTGACCGGCAAGGTGCATCCCTGCCCGACAAACAGGCAAGGGGGTGGGGAAACTTGTG
>CALKUW010000259.1 GCA_937996585.1 uncultured Flavobacteriales bacterium | reverse complement strand
TCCGTGACGCGGGTCAGCCTCGAGAACGGCGATGTGGCCCCGCTCTGGGACCTCATGATGAAAAACGTCTACTCGTTGGGCGCCTTCGGATTGAGCTCGGAGGACTTCCGGATCGGCGTGTGGTACAACGACCCCGCGACGGGCGTGGACCTCAACTACATCCCGCGCGATCCGCTCGATGGGGAGATGCTGATTCAGGTGCTCGGCATGGACCGGATCGACATCAACGGCCAGCTGCAGCCGGATGGTGTCTACGATTTCGTGGACAATGCCGCGACCTTGGGAGGAACGATGAACAGCCAGAACGGCCGGGTCTTCCTGCCGTCGGTGGAGCCGTTCGGCAAGACGCTGCGGGACCAAATCGAGGATCGGGTGACGGACCCCGATCAGGCCGAGGCGCTCATCCAGAGCATCGTCTTCCAGCCGTTGTACGACAGTACCAAGACCGCCGCCCAGCAGATTCCCTCGCTGAACAGGTTCCGGATCAAGGGCCAGTACCAGAGCCAGGTGAGCTCGGAGATCATGCTCAATGCCCTCAACATCCCCGAGGGCTCCGTGACGGTGACGTCCGGGGGTGTGCGGCTGATTGAGAACCAGGACTACACGGTCGACTACAACCTCGGCCGCGTCCGCATCATCAATGACGGCCTGCTCGAAAGCGGTCAGCCCATCCGCGTCTCGCTGGAGAGCAACAGCCTCTTCAACATCCAGACCAAGACCATGATCGGGACGCGCTTCGATTACGCGCCGAGCGAGGAGCTGGCATTGGGTGCGACCTTCCTCAATCTGCGGGAGCGCCCCCTCACGCAGAAGGTGAACATCGGGGATGAGCCGGTGAACAACACCATCATGGGGGCGGACTTCACCTATTCCCGCTCCAGCCAATTCCTGACGGACCTGATCGACAAGTTGCCCCTCATCAAGGCGACCTCTGCGTCCAACATCAACCTGAGCGCCGAGGCGGCCTACCTCATTCCCGGCCACAGCCGTGCGGTCGGAAAGGAGGGCAACGCCTACATCGATGACTTCGAAGGTTCGCAGAGTGCCATTGACATCCGGTCCTGGACGCAGTGGAGCCTGGCGAGCACGCCCAAGCTCCAGCCCAACCTCTTCCCGGAGGGCAACGTGGAGGACAGCTTGTTCTTCAACTACAACCGTGCCCGGTTGAACTGGTACACCATCGACCCGAGTTTCTTCGGGGGTGGCCTGCAGGATGGCGAGGTGGACGTGGATGTCCGCTCCAACCACCTGATGCGCCTCGTCGAGAACAAGGAGGTGTTCCCGAACCGCCAGCTGCCGTTGGGTACGCCAGAGAACCTGCCGACGTTCGACCTCACCTTCGACCCCACGGTGCGCGGACCGTACAATTACCTGCCGGCCGAGGGCGTCGGTCCGGTTCCCGGCCTGAATGCGGACGGCTCGCTGAAGGCACCGGAGGAGCGGTGGGGCGGCATCCAGCGCGCCCTGTTGACCACGGACTTCGAGCTGTCCAATGTGGAGTACATCCAGTTCTGGGTGATGGACCCGTTCAACGAGGACAGCCCGAACAACACCGGCGGTGACCTTTACATGAACCTTGGCTCGATCAGCGAAGACCTGTTGAACGACGGCCAGTTGGCCTTCGAGAATGGCCTGCCATCCGCCAACCAGCCGGCGCCTACGGTGGAGTCCACCTGGGGTGTGGTGGCGGACCCTTCGACTTTCAACGTCGTCAACGCGTTCGACAACTCCACCGGAGACTACACCCAGCAGGACGTCGGACTCGACGGACTGAACTCGCAAGAGGAGCAGGAATTCTTCTCCGATTGGCTCGATGGCCTGCAGGGGGCGTTGGAGCCCGAAGCTTACGAGGCCATCCGGCAGGACCCCTCGGCCGACGACTTCCGGTATTTCCGTGACCCCGTGGCGCAGGCCAACGAAGAGGACGTGCTCGAGCGTTACCGGTTCTTCAATGGCTACGAGGGCAACTCGAGCACGGCGCAGCCCGAGGGATATCCCATTGCCTCCACGACCCTCCCCAACACGGAGGACCTCAACGAGGACCTGACCCTGAGCTCCATCGAGAGCTACTTCCAGTACCGCATCCCGCTCCGACCCGGTGACCTGAACGAGGCGAACATCGGCCGCAACTACCTCTCCGACGTGCTCGTGGCCGACAAGACGATGCCCAACGGGGAGACCCGTCAGGTAAAGTGGTTCCAGTTCAAGGTGCCGATCCGGGATTTCGAATCGCGCATCGGCGGGATCAGCGATTTCCGGAGCATCCGTTTCATGCGGGTCTTCATGACCGGTTGGCGCCAGCCGGTGACCTTGCGCTTTGCGAGGCTCGAGCTGATCCGTGGAGAATGGCGGAAGTACGACCAGTCCTTGGCCGGGCCGCAGGAGATCGAGCCGGACGACCCGTCCGACACGCAGTTCGCCATCAGCGCGGTGAACATCGAGGAGAACGGCTACCGTCAGCCGATCAACTACGTCACGCCCCCGGGCATCATCCGGGAGATCAATGTGGCCACGGCCAACCAGGCCCAGTTGAACGAGCAGTCGCTGCAGTTGGAGGTCTGCGGCCTGGAGGACGGTGATGCGCGGGCGGCCTACCGCAACATCAACTTCGACATGCGCATGTACAAGCGTCTGCGCATGTTCATGCACGCCGAGGCGGCGCGGGCCGACGAGCCCCTGGAGTCGGGCGACCTGACCGCCTTCGTGCGCCTGGGATCGGACTTCGTGGATAACTACTACGAGTACGAGATTCCGCTGCAGGTCACGCCCTGGGGCACGACGGAGGAAACCGAGATCTGGCCCCAGGCCAATGAGATTGACCTGCGTTTCCAGGACCTGCAGAACCTCAAGATTGCACGCCCGGTGGGCTATCCGCTCTTCCAGGAGTTCGAGCGCATCGAGGGGAATGAGCGCTTCGCCGTGCGCGGAAACCCCAACCTCGCAAACGTGGTGACGGTGATGATCGGTGTCCGCAATTCGGACAAGGACGTCAACCGCTTCGGTGGGGACGACGACGGACTCGAGAAGTGCGCAGTCATCTGGGCCAACGAGCTGCGGCTCTCCGAATTCAACGAGGAGGGCGGTTGGGCGGCCACGGCCCAGCTGCAAGCGACCCTGAGCGACCTCGGCAACCTCAATGTGGCCGCCAACATGTCCACGCCGGGATGGGGTGGTCTCGAGCAGCGTGTGCAGGAGCGCCAGCGCGAGACGATCCAGGGGGTCGACGCCAATACGACCCTGCAACTCGGCAAGTTCTTCCCGGATTTCCTCGGGGTGCAGTTGCCGATGTACCTCGGCTACAGCGAGACGGTGTCCACCCCGCAATTCGACCCGCTTTCACCGGACGTGGAGATCGCCGATGCCGGCCTGTCGACCGAGCGGAAGAAGAAGTCCCAGCAGATCAACCGCATCCGCAGCATCAACTTCTCGAACATTAAGATCGACCCGCAGCTGGGTGGCCGCGGCGGCAAGGACAAGAAGGGCAAGAAGGGCGGCAAGTCGGAAAAGGAGGTCGCCGAAGAGACGAACCGCCGGATGGCCGGTGCGGACGACGTCACCAAGGAGCGCGAGATGGCCGCTCAACGCGGTGCCGCGGGCCGTCCTTCGGGCGGTGGCGGCGGCAAGAACAGCGGCGGCATCCTGGCCTTCCTCGACCCCGGAAACCTCAGCGCCAACTTCGCCTACACCGAGAACTACCAGCGGGACATCAATACGGAGTTCAACATCCGCCGCAATTACCGCGGGGGGCTCCGATACGACTTCACCAACCGCCCCAAGGAGGTCAAGCCCTTCGCTTGGCTTGGGCGGAGCAAGGCGATCCGTTGGCTGACCGACGTCAACTTCTACACGGGCCTGAAGCAGGTGTCGGTCAACATGTCCATGGACCGGACGTATGAGGCGAACCGCATCCGCAACAACACGGCCGATCTGCTGGGCGTGGAGACGGCGGTGCTGGTGAACACGCAGGTGCTGAAGCAGTGGAACTGGAACCGCGACTATGTGGTGAAGTGGGACCTGACCAAGAGCCTGCGCCTGGACTACAACGGACGCGCCACGGCCCTGATCGGGGAACCGGCGGGGGTCATCGACCGCGGCAATGCGGAGTCCTATGCGCAGTACCGCGACACGGTCATGGCCAACATCGAGAACTTCGGGGAGATCACGACCTACGACCATGCGGTGTCGGCGAGCTACAAGCTGCCGCTCGACAAATTCCCCCTGCTCGATTTCACCTCTGCCGACATCCGCTACCAGAGTACGTTCCGTTGGGATCGGGCGCCCTTCTCGCAGGATTCGCTGGGCCACACGATTCAGAACAGCCGCAACATCACGGTGAACGCCGCGGCGAGCCTGAAGACCCTGTACGACAAGGTGCCGTTGCTCAAGGATATCAATTCCGGCAAGCGGAAGCGGGACGCCATGAAGGAGCTCGAGAAGAAGCGCAAGGAGGTGGAGAACGAGGATCGGGATGGCTTCGGCAACGTCGATGAGGATGACAAGCCGCCGTTGTACATCGATCCGCTTTCCTTCGTGCTCAAGGCAATGATGGCGGTGAAGAGCGTCAATGCCAGCTATTCCCGGAACGAGGGCCTGCTGCTGCCGGGCCTTGCCGTGGACCGCAAGGCGCGTTATGCCGGATTCGATGAGTCCCTCGAGGCGCCAGGACTGCCCTTCCTGCTCGGCCACCAGAACACGGACCTTCAGGGCAACCGGACGGGTGACTATGCCGTCGAGGCCGCCAACAACGGTTGGCTTTCGGCCAGCCCCTTCCTCAACCAGACCTACCAGGAGAACTACACGGCGACGCTCAACCTCCGGGCCCAGCTCGAGCCCATCGACGACCTGACCATCGACCTCGATGCCAGCCGGACCGAGAGCCGCAACCAGCAGAGCTTCTTCCGTTTCGACGATGCGATCGGGGACTGGCAGTTCGAGTCGCCGCAGGACGGGGGCAACTTTACCTCGACCATCATGACGTGGGGGACGGCGTTCGTGCAGGATGACGAGACCTTCGACAGTGAGACATGGCGCCAGTTCAAGCTCAACCGCCTCGACATGAGCGAACGGTTGAATGCGGCGAACTACAACCTCCCGGACAGCGAGCCCACGGGGTACTACTCCGGTTGGGGTCCGACGAATCCGTCGGTGACCATTCCCGCCTTCATCGCGGCCTACACGGGCCAACCCACGGACAAGGTCTCGCTCGACCCGTTCAAGACGGCCCTCGCCCCGAACTGGCGGGTGAGCTACGACGGACTGTCCAAGGGCAACCTCCTGAAGAACCGCGTCAAGCGCTTCACGCTGAACCACAGCTACCGCTCGACCATGACGACGAGCTACGTCACCAACCTCAGCTACGGCGAGAACGAGCTGGGCCTGCCGACCGAGGGCGACGTGGTGGGCAACTGGATCAACCAGCGCCAGTACAACCAGGTGACGATTTCCGAACAGATGTCGCCGCTCATCGGGGTGGACGTGACGCTCAAGGCGTCGGGCAAGAACGAGCCTCAGATCAAGGTGGAGATGCGCCGCGACCGGACCATCAACTTCGGCCTGACGAACAACCAGATCACGGAGACCAAGAGCAGCGCCCTCGTCATCGGTACGGGTTACCGCATCGCCAATGTGCCCAACCCGTTCCTGCGCACCCGCGGCAAGCTGCCCATACAGATGCTCAAGGAAACCGACGTGGTGCTGCGCCTCGACATCACCGTGCGCGACAACGCGACCATCATCCGCAAGCTCGATCCGCTCGCGCCCACGCAAGGAGGCGGCATCGGGTCAGGGGACAGCCGCGAGAACCAGGTGACGGCTGGACAAAAGGTGGCGAGCATCAAGTTCAGTGCGGACCTCGAGGTGTCGCGGAAGTTGATCCTGCAGGCCTTCTTCGACGAGCAGCTGACGCGCCCGAAGGTGTCCACCAGCTTCGCCACGACGAACGTCAAGAGTGGCATTGCGTTGCGCTTCAACCTCACGCAATAATTCGGGCGGGACATGGGTCCCTGCGCTACATTGCACCCCATGAACATTCCGCAGGATCTCCGGTACTCCAAGGACCACGAGTGGGTGCGCGTCGAGGGTGACGTGGCGACCGTGGGCATCACTGATTTCGCCCAGTCCGAGCTGGGGGACATCGTCTTCGTCGAGGTTGAGACCCAGGACGAGGAGCTCGCTGTGGACGAGGTGTTCGGCACCATTGAAGCGGTCAAGACGGTCAGCGACATGTTCATGCCGGTCGCGGGTACCGTGGCTGAACTGAATGCCGAGCTCGAAGACAACCCCGCCCTCATCAACGAGGACCCCTATGGCGCGGGTTGGATCATCAAGATCAAGCTCGACGGCGCCCCCGACATGGGGCATCTGCTTGACGCCGAGGCCTATGCCGCGGAGGTCGGTTGAGACGCGGAGCCAGGTCCGTTGGCGCCGGTCCCAGCCTGCGCTGTGGATGGGCCTTGCAGTGGTGGCGTTGCACGCCATGCCGGGCGGTGAGCTCGGCGCCCACGATTGGTGGATGAACTGGAGGCTCGATGTGCTGCTGCACGCGGCCCTGTTCGGTTTGTTCGGTTTGTCGGCCCTGATTGCCCTGCGCAAGGGCGGGGAGGTCGGAGTTGGATGCCGCTACGCGTGGTGGTGGGTGCTCGGGGGCGGCATGCTGATCGCCGTGGTGCTCGAGGCCGCCCAGGGGGCCATCTTCCCCGACCGCGGCAGCGATCCGTGGGACCTCGTCGCGGATTTCATCGGCCTTTTCCTCGCCGGAATCACATTTCGGGCATTGTATTTGATGTGGCCTGTGGGTAAGAAGACCCATTGATTAATTTGGCCCCCCTGAAAGGCAAGGCCCAGCAACACACCATCCATGCAGCCACGCAAGACACCCCAAGCCGACCTCGAGAACAAACGGGGTACCTGGAGGTCCATCGGATTCGTTTCGGTGCTCTCCCTCCTCCTCGCCGCATTGGCTTGGACCAGTTACGATGTGAACATCATCCGGGCCCTCGATTTCGAGGTCGACCTCCTCGAGGATGAGGTCATCCCCGTGAACGTCATCCCGCCGCCCCCACCGCCTCCGCCTCCGCAGCAGACCACGGTCATCGAGATCGTGGACGATGAGGAGGAAATCGAGGAGGAGCTCGTCATCGAGGACATCGAAATCGACGAGGACACCGAAATCGAGATCATTGAGGTCGAGGAGGAGGAAGTGGTCGAAGAGGACATCCCCTTCATGATCGTGGAGGACATGCCCGGTTTCGGTCCGTGCAAGAGCAAGACCGGCCCCGAGCGCGACCAGTGCACGCAGCTCGAGATCATCAAGTACGTGAGCTCGAACACGAAGTACCCACCCATCGCCAAGGATGCGGGCATCCAGGGAACCGTGTTCGTCTACTTCGTCGTCGGCAAGGACGGCAAGGTGCGCGACAGCAAGGTGCTCCGCCCGGTGGACCCCCGCCTGGACGAGGAGGCGCTCCGCGTGGTGAGTTCGCTGCCCGACTTCGAGCCGGGCCGCCAGCAGGGCAAGCCGGTGAGCGTGCAGTACACGATTCCGGTGAAGTTCATCATCCGCTAAGGCGGACGGTTCACCAACCGAACCACCCCATTACGGCCATCGCGAGATAGATGGCGTAGAGCGCGGCCCCGAGAGGAAGGCCGCGCTTTGCGTACAGAACGATGGCCACGGCATCGATGGCAATCCAATAGGCCCAGTTGGCGTGGTGGTTCTGCACCATGAGCCAGGTTGCCCAAAGGCTGAAAATGGTGGTGAAGGCGTCGGCCAAGGGCAAGGCGCTCCGGGTCCAGCGCCGCAATCCCCAGGCGGTTGCCAGGGTGACGGCTGCGGTGATGCAGGTCGCGGTCAGGTGCCAGGTCAAAGGCTCGGATTGCGGGGTCCAATCCTGTGTGCTGGAGGAGAGCCAGGCGCCATAGCC
>CALKUW010000258.1 GCA_937996585.1 uncultured Flavobacteriales bacterium | reverse complement strand
GACAGCTGGCCTTCGGACTTGCTGGTGCAACTCAACTCACCTTCCGGGCAATGCATTGAATTCGGCGGGTATTCCGCGGAAGTGACAGGGGGGTGTGAAAGCCTCGGTGCAAGCAACTTCTGGCCTTCTTCGTGGGGAACTTCAGCAAGTGGAACCTACACGGGGACGTTGAATGTCCAGGATGCGGCTTTGTACGGTGACGGCACTTGGACGGTCCAGCTGTGGAATGGCTACGCGAATTCCACCACGGTCTCCTATGACTTGACGTTGGAGTTCTTCGGGGTTTGTGAGGGCGGTGCCATCACGGGATGTACCGATGGCTCGGCCTGCAACTTCAATCCCGAGGCCATCGTCGATGACGGTTCCTGCTTGTGGTTGGATCTCTGCGGCGTATGCGGTGGAGACAATTCGGATTGTTCAGGATGCACGGATCCGACTGCCTGCAACTACGATTCGACAGCGGCCTTCCTCGATGAGAGCTGCCAGTTTGCCGAAGACGAGGTGGTGGGGTGCTGTGAATACACGGTGTATGACCAGGAGGTGGATTTGGCCGGTGCGGGCCAGGAGTACGTTTGGACGGTTCCCGCCAGTGGTATTGGTGGATTGGGTGACTTCAGCATCACCATTGATTTCTCTCCCACGGGTAGCATGCGGAATCAGGCATCCCATATGTTGATCAGCTTCATCGACCCCAATGGGTTGTGCTACTATTTCGGCGGCAATGAGACGATTGCGGAAGGAGAGTTGAGCCCTTACATGGCCGCCAACAACTGCATTTCGACAGGTGAGTTCTGGCCGAATGATTGGAATTCATCGGTTCCGGGCATTTACTCCGCCGAGCTGGATTTGACCGGTGTGGAGCTTGGAGGGTCGGGCGATTGGGAAATCGCCATCCACAACGGGGACATCAATACGTCCCCGGCTGAATACGCGTGGATCGAATTTTCATTGGAGGGCCTATGCTACGTGGAGGGGTGTTCCCAACCGGATGCCTGCAACTATACACCCAACTACACCGTGGCAGTGGACAGCCTGTGCGTCTATCCCGGTAATTGCGAGGTGTGCAATTCTGATGGTAGCGTGACACTGCTCGACGATGATGGCGATGGGGTGTGCAATGAAGATGAGGTGAACGGATGTGCCGATTCACTGGCCTGCAACTTCGACCCGCTCGCCACGGAAGAGGACGGGACTTGCGATTACTGCTCCTGCCCTGTAGCCAACTTCACCTCCGATTTGGCAGGCTACGGTCTCGAAATCGACACGGTCGCCACCGACATTGGATTGGTTTCGGATGGGCTCGGCAATACCATTGACCTCTCTGGCTACAGCACTTATCGTCTCTATGTGACGATGGCCAATGCTGACGATTTCATGAATGCCGTGAGCGGCGATGCCAATAACCCGATACACCTGACTACGACAACTTCATTTTACCAGCACCTAGTGGGTGGTGTCACACCCAGTAACCCGGTGCTCTTTGGTTACTATCCCTCGTTGCAATATGACTCTTGGGTGACCATTGGAATCGATGGCCTCCCTGGAGCGGGTGAGGGTACTGTGTCGACGATCGAAAGCTTTGGACAGCCGTGGATCCAGATATTCGACCCAGGGGGCGGACTGCCTGGAGGCAGTATCATCATGGATGATGTCGAGGGCGGGGTATGGTATGCACTGACCGGAGATGCGAACGGTATTGCAGGGGATGACCTGAGGGTGTTGATTGCCCAGCTGACAACTGATGGTGACCTATCCGGCATTCTTTATACGCAGATTCTGGAGCACGGCGACGGTGTAAATGGAACGCTGAATCCCACATTCTCCTTTGTCCCGCCCAATGTCTGCGGGTGCACGGATGCGGCAGCTTGCAACTACGATGCGGATGCGGACCACGATGACGGTTCGTGTTACTACCCAGATGAGTGTGGCGTATGCGACGGACCTGGTGCCATCTATGCGTGCGGTTGCTCGGATATACCCGAAGGCGATTGTGACTGCAATGGAAATGTGCTCGACGAATGCGGGGTTTGTGGTGGAACGGGCATTCCGGAAGGGGCTTGTGATTGTGACGGCAATGTGCTCGACGAATGCGGGGTCTGCGGGGGAGCCGGCATTGCAGAGGGTGAATGTGATTGTGACGGCAATGTGCTCGATGGGTGCGGGGTCTGTGGAGGGACCGGTTTGGACATCGACGGTGATGGCATTTGTGACGACATCGACAACTGCACGGATACGACTGCGATCAGCTTTGCCGATGAGGGCAACATCAATTGTCTTTACTACGGTTGTGTGAATCCGACGGCGGACAATTACAACCCTGACCCCAGCGTGGTCGGTTGCGAAATGGGCCTCGACCAGTGTTGCAACTGGTATGGTTGCACTGATGATGGGAACCTCTTGAATGGTATCTGTCCCGCTTGCAATTATGACCCTCAGGCCAATTCGGATGACGGCAGTTGTGAGTACATCAGTTGTCTGGGCTGCACGGACGCCGGGGCCTGCAACTATGATGCTACGGCTTCGTGTGATGATGGCAGCTGCGATTTCAGTTGTCAGGGGTGCACCAATCCCTGCTCGGGCAATTACGATCCGAACGCGACGATGGACGATGGGTCGTGCCAGCCTACACTGGGTTGCATGGATTCCGCGGCTTGCAACTA
>CALKUW010000257.1 GCA_937996585.1 uncultured Flavobacteriales bacterium | reverse complement strand
GCCATCGAGGATGTCCTCGAGCGCGCTCCCAAGGCCCTGGAGACGCCTTCCCGCAAAATCTCCGAGTACTACGGCGACAACGCCTTCACGCTCAGCGCCATGCGCGAATACCTGACGGAGGAAGCCTATGATCACGTCGTGGCCGCCACGCAGGACGGCATCCGCATCGACCGGAAAATCGCCGACCAGGTGGCCAGCTCCTTGAAGGAGTGGGCCATGGCCCGCGGCGCCACGCACTACACGCACTGGTTCCAGCCGCTGACCGGCAGCACCGCCGAGAAGCACGACAGCTTCATCCAGCCCGACGGCCGCGGTGGCGCCATCGAGCGCTTCGACGGCAGCCTGCTCGTCCAGCAGGAGCCCGATGCCTCCAGCTTCCCGAACGGCGGAATCCGGTCGACCTTCGAGGCCCGCGGCTACACGTTGTGGGACCCGAGCAGCCCGCCCTTCCTGATGGGCCAGACGCTCTGCATCCCGACCATTTTCATCGCGTACACCGGCCAGTCGCTCGACAACAAGGCGCCGCTCCTCAAGGCCCTCGCTGCCGTGGACAAGGCCGCCACGAACGTCTGCCAGTACTTCGACAAGAACGTCACCAAGGTGGTCGCCACCCTCGGCTGGGAGCAGGAGTACTTCCTGGTGGACAAGGCCCTGTACAACTGCAGACCAGATCTGAGCCAGAGTGGACGCGCCCTGATTGGCGCCGCTCCGGCCAAGGGGCAGCAGCTGGACGACAACTACTTCGGCAGCATTCCGCCCCGCGTGATGGCCTTCATGCAGGACTTCGAGTGTGAAGCCCACAAGCTGGGCATCCCGGTCACCACCCGCCACAACGAGGTGGCGCCGAACCAGTTCGAGGTGGCGCCCGTCTTCGAGGAGGCCAACCTGGCCAACGACCACAACCTGCTCCTCATGGACTTGCTGGAGCGCGTGGCACAGCGCCACGACTTCCGGGTGCTCCTCCACGAGAAGCCGTTTGCCGGCCTGAATGGTTCCGGCAAGCACAACAACTGGTCCCTGGGCACGAACACCGGCGTCAACCTCCTGAAGCCCGGCGTCAATCCCAAGACCAACCTGCGCTTCCTGACCTTCTTCGTCAACACGATCGCCGCCATCCACAAGCACGCCGATGTGCTGCGCGCGGCCATTGCCAGTGCCGGAAACGACCACCGTCTGGGGGCCAACGAGGCACCTCCGGCCATCATTTCCGCCTTCATCGGCTCCAAGCTGACCGAATTGCTCGACGCTGTGGAGCAGAATGTGAGTGCGGGCAAGATGAGCCCGGACGAGAAGACCGCCGTGAAGCTGGAGATCGGCCGCATTCCCGAGGTGCTGCTGGACAACACCGATCGGAACCGGACGTCCCCGTTCGCCTTCACCGGCAACAAGTTCGAATTCCGCGCCGTGGGCAGCACCGCGAACTGCGCCGTGCCGATGACCGTGCTCAACACCATCATGGCCGAGCAGCTCAACGCCTTCAAGAAGGCCGTCGATGCCCGCATCGCCAAGGGTGACAAGAAGGACGAGGCCCTGCTCAAGGAGATCCAGAAGCTCATCAGGGACAGCAAGTCCATCCGCTTCGAGGGCAACGGATACGGTCAGGAATGGGTCGACGAGGCCGCCAAGCGCGGACTCTCCAACCTGCTCGACACGCCGAGCGCCCTGGCCGTTTGGGACCGCAAGGAAACCATCGCGCTCTTCGAGGGACTCGGTGTCCTGAGCGCCGAGGAAATCGCGGCCCGCACGGAGGTCGAACTCGAAAACTATGTGATGAAGCTGCAGATCGAGGCCCGGGTGTTGGGTGACATGGTCACCAACCAGGTGTTGCCTGCCGTCATGGATTACCAAGGCGACCTGCTCGCCAATATCCAGGGGTTCATGGACGTCTACGGCGACAAGAAAGCCGAGGGCATGACCCGCGCTCAGCACGGCATCCTTGAGGAGCTCTCCGCCGGTTTGTCCGCCACGTATGAAGCGTTGGAATCCCTCCGCAAGGAGCGCTCCAAGGTCAACGACATGGACAGCCTGCACGACAAGGCCAAGGCTTATGCGATGACGGTCAAGCCTTTGATGGATGACGTTCGCGTCCAGGTGGACCAGCTCGAGAAAATGACGGAAGACGGCCGCTGGCCCTTCCCGAAACTCCGTGAATTGCTCTTCACGCGCTGATTCTTCATTCTATTCGAAAGAAGCCCCCGGATTCGTTGACGCGAAGTTCCGGGGGCTTCTTACATTCGCCCGGAAACATCAACTGGGAATGCTGAACCTGTTCACCGGGCAAAATCCTGCCCTGCGCTCCGCGCTCACTGCCGTCTTCGCCCTGCTCGCCTTCCACGGCGTGGCCCAAAACGACATCACGGCCGATGCCGACGCTGCATTCGACCGTGGCGGCTACTTCGAAGCTGCCGCCGATTACCAGGCCTCCTACGCCAAGCTCAAGGGTGACCTCGAGGAAAAGGGGCGCGTCTGCTACCGTATCGGTGAATGTTACCGCCTGAGCCGTGCCCTCGCTGCCGCGGAGGAGTGGTACAAGCGTGCGGTGGACCTCAAGTGGGCCGACGACAATCCCGAAGTCTTCATGAATTACGGCATGGTCTTCATGGGTCAGGGCGAATTCGACGATGCCGTGGAGCAGTTCGAAGCCTACAAGAAGGCCGGTGGCGACGCCAGCCTGGCCAAAACCATGATTTCCTCCTGCAACGCCGCTGCCGAGAGCCTGATCGTGAACGACAGCCGTTTTGTGGTCGAGCCGCTGGTGATGGTGAACAGCCCGAGCTTCGACTTTGCCATGGCCTTCTCCGACAAGCGCGGTGAGGAGGTCATTTTCGCTTCCAGCCGCAGCAGCGCCACCGGAAGCGGCGAGGACCCCATCACCGGTGAGAGCTACATGGACCTGTTCACCGCTGAGGTGGACCGCAAGGGCAAATGGAGCATCCCCGAGCCCCTCGGCAACACCATCAACAGTCCCAGCAATGAGGGTGGTGTGACGCTCGATTCGAAGTTCAAGACCCTCTACTTCACCCGTTGCCTCATCGACAAGGACAACAACTATCCCTGCGACATCTTCGTCGCGCAGCGCACCGGCTCCAAGTGGGGCGCCCCGGAGGAGTTCCCCATCGTGGACCGCGCCACCGATGACAGCTCGCAGGTCGGTCAGCCGACGATGAGCCCAGACGACCAGTTTCTGGTATTCGTCAGCGACATGCAGGGTGGACAAGGCGGAAAGGACCTCTGGTACATCCAGTGGAACGACGCATCACAGGAATGGGGTTCCGCGACCAACATGGGCCCTGGTGTGAACAGCGCCTCCGATGAGTACTTCCCGCACATCCGGAAGAACGGCGACCTCTACTTCGCTTCCGACCGCCCCGGCGGCATGGGCGGACTGGACATCCTCAAGGCCACCTGGAAGGGCGATGGCATGAACTTCGAGACGCCCGAGTTCATGGAGTACCCGATCAACACGGCCAGCGATGACTTTGCCCTGGTCTACCACCCCAAGGAAGAGAAGGGCTACCTGTCCTCCGACCGGCCGGAGAGCAAGGGCAAGGATGACATCTTCTCCTTCGCCATGCCGCCGCTCGAGTTTGATTACGCCGCTTACGTTTACGACTACGACACCGGCATGCCCATCGAAGGCGCATCCGTGACCGTGACGGGGAGTGATGGCGAAAGCGTCTCGGTGAACACCGACGACGAGGGTGGTGCCGAAGGCGGAGGCTGGAGCATCGGCTCCGAGAGCACCTACGCCGTGGACATCTCCAAGGAGGGCTACATCAGCGCCGGCGACCAGTTCAGCACCGTCGGCCTCTCGAAGTCCACCAACTTCATCAAGGAATACCTCCTGCGCGAGGTCGTCACGAACGAGGACTACCCGATGCCGCTCGTCCAGTACGAGTTCGCCAAGGCGGACCTGGTAGTCAATGCCGACTGCAATTCCCGGGACTCCCTCGACTACCTGGTGGACCTGCTCGAGCGCAACCCGACCTTCGTCATTTCCCTCGAAGCCCACACCGATACGCGTGGCGGTACCGCGGCGAATGACGAGCTCAGCCAGCGCCGCGCGGAGACCTGCGTGAACTACCTCGTGGAGCGTGGCATCGACCGTCAGCGCCTGCAGCCGCTTGGCCGTGGTGAGACGATGCCGCTCATCAGCGATGCGGAGATTGCCGCGCTCGCCACCGAGGAGGAGCAGGAGGCGGCCCACCAGATGAACCGGAGGACCGTATTCCGGATCACGAGCTTCGATTACGTTCCCGAATAAGGGGTTCGGCGTGGAGCTTTCCGTGCAGGACCGCTATTCCAAACGCGGCGTGTCCTCCGGCAAGGAGGAGGTGCACGCGGCCATCGCCGGCCTTGACAAGGGGCTCTTTCCGAAGGCCTTTTGCAAGGTTGTGCCAGACGCCCTGACCGGCAGTGACGAGCACTGCCTTGTGATGCACGCGGACGGGGCGGGTACCAAGAGTGCCCTCGCCTGGATCTATTGGAAGGAGACCGGAGACCTCTCCGTGTGGAAGGGCATCGCCCAGGACGCCCTCGTCATGAACATCGACGACCTGCTTTGCGTCGGGGCTACGGGCCCCATCCTCGTCAGTTCGACCATCGGCAGGAACAAGCGCCTGGTGCCCGGCGAGGTCATTTCGACACTCATCCAAGGCACCGAGGCCCTCATGGCGGAATGGCGTGACTGGGGCCTTGATGTACGGGGCACCGGCGGGGAAACGGCCGATGTGGGCGACCTCGTGCGCACGGTCATCGTCGATTCTACGGTGGTCTGCCGCATGCGGCGGGATGAAGTCATCGACAATGCGCGCATCCAGGAAGGCGACGTAATCGTCGGTTTGGCGAGCCACGGCCAAGCCAATTACGAAGACCAGTGGAACGGGGGGACGGGAAGCAACGGTCTGACCAGCGCACGGCACGACCTCTTCGGCCCCGGCTGGCGAGAGAAGTATCCCGAGTGTTTTGACCCCGGCCTTCCCGACGACCTGGTCTACACGGGGCCGTTCGACGTGACGGATGCCGTGGACGGTGTCCCGGTGGATGCCGGGAAATTGGTGCTCAGTCCAACCCGTACATACGCGCCGGTTTTGGTGGACCTCTTCAAGGAGGGCCGCGAGCCGCTGCACGGATTGGTCCATTGCAGTGGGGGAGGGCAGACCAAGGTGTTGCATTTCGCCGACGCTGGTCTCCACATCGTCAAGGACAACCTGTTCCCGACTCCCCGTTTGTTCGAGCTGATCCAGCAGCACAGCGGCACGGCGTGGCACGAGATGTACCAGGTGTACAACATGGGCCACAGGATGGAGGTCTACACCACCGAGGCGCATGCAGAAGTGGTCATGGCGAAGGCCGCAGCCCATGGTGTGGAAGCACGCATCGTGGGCCGGGTCGAGCGCAAGGCGCCCGAAGGGCCGCGGTTGACCATCACCGGACCCGAAGGGCCGGAGACCTACAGCTGATATGGACAGCCTCCTCGACCAACTTGCGGTCCTGGAGGACCGCTACCGCGAACTTTCCCTGAAGGTCATCGACCCCGCCGTCATTGCGGATGAGGCAGTCTACAGGTCCGCCATGCGGGATTACCGCCAGCTCGAGCCCATCGTGGAGCAGGTGAAGACCTTCAAGGAGTTGACCGCTGCCCGCAAGGATGCACTGCTCGACATGAAGAGTGGGGATGCCGAACTCAAGGCCATGGCCGGCGAGGAAGTGGCGCGGCTTGACGGCGAGCTCGAGGGCTTGAAGCGGTCGTTGCAGGAGGCCTTGGTGCCGGATGACCCGAGCGACACCCGGGACTGCGTGCTCGAGGTGCGCGCCGGAACCGGTGGCGACGAGGCGGCACTGTGGGCGGGCGACCTCTTCCGCATGTACCAGCGATTTGCGGACGGACTAGGTTGGAAGGTCGAGAC
>CALKUW010000256.1 GCA_937996585.1 uncultured Flavobacteriales bacterium | reverse complement strand
CGAGAAGTACCAGGACATCGCCGGGGAACGCCACCCCTTCGACGACGTGGCCATGCTGTCCGAATCCCTGAACGCCCTCACCCGCTGATCGATGCTGTATCACCTCTTCGACCATCTCCAGCAGATTGCGGACGTCCCGGGAGCCGGCCTCTTCCAGTACATCAGCTTCCGGGCCGCCGCCGCCGCGATGCTGTCGCTGCTGGTCTCCATCCTGGCGGGCCGGCGCATCATCGAATGGCTGCAGCTCAAACAGGTGGGCGAAATCGTCCGCGATCTCGGACTCGAGGGTCAAATGCAGAAGCAGGGGACCCCGACCATGGGCGGCATCATCATCCTGAGCGCCATCCTCGTCCCGACCCTGCTGCTGGCCAACCTCACCAACGTCTACATCCAATGCATGCTGCTCGTGACCGTGCTCCTCGGCGGCATCGGCTTCATCGACGACTACATCAAGGTCTTCATGAAGAACAAGGAGGGGCTGGCCGGGAAGTTCAAGGTCGTCGGCCAGGTGGCCGCCAGCCTGCTCGTGGCCGCCATGCTCTTCTGGAATCCCCAGGTGCGGGTCAAGGAGCTCGTCCCCGTCTCACATCCTGATGCCATCGCCCAGCAGGTCGAGGACATCGATGGTGACGGCTGGGTGCGGGTCGAGCAGCGCTCGCAGAAGACGACCATTCCCTTCGTCAAGGACAACGAATTCGACTACGCCTGGCTGACGGACTGGGCGGGCGACCTGCCCTGGCTGCGCTTCGCCGTCTTCGCCCTCATCGTGACCTTCATCGTCACCGCCGTCTCCAACGGCGCCAACCTGACGGACGGCATAGACGGCCTGGCCACGGGAACGAGCGCCATCATCGGATTGACCCTCGCCATCCTCGCCTACGTTTCGGGCAACGCCGTCTTCAGCGATTACCTGAACGTCCTCTTCATTCCCGACTCGGGTGAACTCGTGGTGTTCATCTCTGCCTTCGTGGGCGCCTGCATCGGCTTCCTCTGGTACAACACCTACCCGGCCCAGGTTTTCATGGGCGACACCGGCAGCCTTGCCCTCGGCGGCATCATCGCCACGTTCGCCATCGCCATCCGCAAGGAACTGCTGATCCCTGTCCTCTGCGGGATTTTCCTCATCGAGAACCTGAGCGTCGTGCTGCAGGTGGCGTGGTTCCGCCACACCAAGAAGAAATACGGCGAGGGCCGCAGGATCTTCAGGATGTCGCCCCTGCACCACCACTACCAGAAGGGCGGCATGCCGGAGAGCAAGATCACCGCGCGCTTCTGGATCGTCGGCATTCTGCTGGCCGTCGTCACCATCGTCACCCTCAAAGTCCGCTGATGCACGACACGGTGACCATACTGGGTGCCGGCGAAAGCGGTGTGGGTGCAGCCAAGTTGTGCCGCGCCCTGGGCATGGATTGCCGGGTCAGTGACGCGGGGGCCATCGCGCAGGACCGCATGTCAGAGCTGAAGGCCCTCGGCATCCGGACCGAGGAGGGCGGACACGACCGGGCGATGATCGAATCGGCCGCCCTGGTCGTCAAATCGCCGGGGATTCCGAACAGCGCACCGCCCATCCAGTGGGCACGCGAGGCGGGCGTGGAAGTCATCGGAGAGCTCGAATTCGCCAGCCGTCACACCGATGCCCGCATCGCCGCCATTACCGGCACCAACGGCAAGACCACCACGACGGCCCTGTTGCACCACCTCCTTGTGAGCGGCGGCATCGACGCCGGTTGCGCCGGCAACATCGGCAGCAGCTTCGCCGGCGCCGTGGCCGATGCCCGGCAGCGCCCCGAAGGCGACCACGCCGTCTGGGTCGTGGAGGCCTCCAGCTTCCAACTCGAGGACACGAACCGGTTCCGCCCGGACATCGCCATCCTCCTGAACATCACCCCGGACCACCTCGACCGCCACGGCGACGTCGAGGCCTACGGGGATGCCAAATGGAACATCACCGCCCGACAGACCGAGGCGGACCACCTCATCGTCAACGCCGAAGACCCCGGACTGACCGCCCTGCGCGGCAGAAGGGAAACGTCCGCCCGCGTGCACACCGTGCAAGCCGTGGCGGCAGGCCCGGACCCCGCCCCGGAATTGGCGGCACACAGCATTGATACACAACGATTCACCTTCCTCAACCCCCCTTTCACCATGAGCATGCAGGAACTCGCCCTCCAAGGCAAGCACAACCTCTACAATTCGATGGCCGCCGGTGTGGCCGCCCGCATCCTGGAAATCAAGGACGCCGATCTCCGCGCCGGATTCACCCACTTCCGGAACATGGAGCACCGGATGGAGCAGGTGTGCAAGGTCAACGACATCCGCTTCATCAACGACAGCAAGGCCACCAACGTCAACGCCGCCTGGTACGCCCTCGACAGCATGACCACCCCTACGGTGTGGATCGCCGGAGGCGTGGACAAGGGCAACGACTACACCAGCCTGATTCCGCTCGTCGGCGAAAAGGTGCACACCCTCATTTGCCTCGGCAAGGACAACAAAAAGCTCAAGCAGGCCTTCGGTACCGCCGTGACCCGCATCCTCGAGGTTGAAAGCGCCGAGGAAGCCGCTCTGCTCGGCTACAACGTGGCCCAACCCGGCGACACCGTCCTGCTCTCGCCGGCCTGTGCCAGTTTCGACCTGTTCTCCTCCTACGAGGAGCGCGGTCAGCGTTTCAAGGCCGGCGTCCGCTCGCTCTGATGGCGAACCGACTCGTCGACTTCCTTTACGCGCACCTGCGCGGCGACCGCGCCACCTGGGTCGTGGCCATCCTGCTGGTCCTGACCTCGCTGGTGAGCGTGTATTCCGCCAGTGCCACCCTCGCCTGGAAACAGAATGGCGATTCGGTGGGCATCCTCTTCCGCCACGGCACGTTCCTCGTCATCGGGCTGGGAGCCATGTGGGCGGTGCACAGGCTGAAATTCGCGTGGTTCTCGAGGCTCAGCCAATTGGGCATCCATGTGGCCCTTACCCTGCTGCTTCTGACCGTCCTCGTCGGGTCCGAAATCAACGATGCCCGCCGCTGGATGGACATAGGGGGCTTCCGGTTCCAGCCCTCCGACGTGGCGAAGGTGGCCCTCGTGGCCTTCGTCGCCCGGATGTTGGACCGCAACCGGCTCATCCTGCACGACTTCAACAAGGGGGTCAAGCCCATTGTCGGTTACATCGCCCTGACCTGCGGCCTCATCCTGCCAGCCGACTTTTCGACCGCGGCCATGCTGGGCCTCGTGTGCTTCCTCATGATGGTCATCGGAGGCGTCACATGGAAACCCCTGCTCATCACGGCCGGGCTCGGCACCGGAGCGGGCCTCGGCGTCATCGGACTGGCCGCCATCGCACCGGGCCTGTTTCCCCGCATGGGCACCTGGGTCGCCCGCGCCACCGGATTCCTGGGGGGAACGGGCGGTTCGGACTCCAGCCAGATCGACTACGCCCTGCAGGCCATACATCAGGGGGGACTGTTTCCCCATGGACCGGGATCCGGCATGAGCCGGAATGCCATGCCCGTGGCCTATGCCGACATGATCTACGCCTTCATCATCGAAGAATGGGGCGCCATCCTCGGCGGGGCGGGCCTGGTGTTGCTCTACCTCATCCTGTTCTCGCGGGCCATCCGCATCGGCACGCGTTGCCCACGGCATTTTGGCGGACTGCTCTCCATAGGCCTCGGCCTGATGCTTACCCTGCAGGCCCTGGTCAACATGGGCGTCGCCGTCCGCCTGTTGCCCATGACCGGTCAGCCCCTTCCACTCGTCTCCATGGGGGGCACCTCCATCGTCTTTACTTGTGTCGCCATCGGCATGATCCTCTCCGTGAGCCGCAGCCTGACCGACCCCGAAGCGGCTGCCCCGATTGAATCCCCCGGCACCCGGCACGCCCGCCCCCTGAATCCCGCGGCACACTGACCCCATGGACCCGCAACCGCTGCGCATACTGATCTCGGGAGGTGGCACGGGTGGCCACATCCATCCTGCATTGGCCATTGCCGAAGCCATTGAACGGCGGCATGCGGATGCCGTCATCGAATTCGTGGGCGCCCGCGGCCGCATGGAAATGGAGCGGATCCCCAAGGCCGGCTACACGATCACAGGACTGCCCATCACCGGCATCGACCGCAAACTGAGCGCACGCAACTTTGCCTTTCCCTTCCGTCTGCTCCGCTCCCTAATGCTGGCCTCCGGCGTCATCCGCAGGTTCCAACCCGACGCGGTCGTCGGCGTCGGCGGGTTCGCGAGTGGGCCCTTGCTGTGGGAAGCCTCCCGACGGCGCATCCCCACCCTCATTCAGGAGCAGAATGGGTTCCCCGGCATCACCAATCGGCTGCTCGCCAAGCGGGTGGACCGCGTCTGCGCCGGCTTCCCGGGATTGGACCGCTGGTTCCCGGCAGACCGCATCGTGGAAACGGGCAACCCCCTGCGCCACAGCATCGTGGAGCGACTTGGGGAAAAGGAAAACGCCCCCAAGGGGGTCACTGCGGCCCGGGAACATTTCGGGCTGGCACCGGACAAACCGTTACTGCTGGTGCTCGGAGGCAGCCTTGGCGCGGCCTCCATGAACGCCGCCGTCCGAGCGCTGGCGTCGTCCGGGCCCCTGGCCAAGAAGGGGTTTCAGGTCCTCTGGCAATGCGGCGGACGCTACGAGGACGAGCAACGGGCCTGGGCCGAGGAACACGGCGACCGCCTGCTGGTGATCCGCGGGTTCATCGACCGAATGGACCTCGCCTACGACGCCGCCTCCATCATCGCCAGCCGGGCCGGTGCGATGTCCATCGCCGAACTCGCCCTCGTGGGTAAACCCACGCTGCTCGTTCCGTCTCCCCATGTGGCCGAGGACCACCAGACCCGAAACGCCCGTTCCGTGGTGGACCGTGGCGGTGCCGTCCTCCTCACCGACCAGCGCGTGGAAAGGGACCTCGGCAAGGAGGTCCGGGCCCTGCTCAACGATGCAGGCCGGTGCTCCGACATGTCTGCCGCCCTGCGCGCCACAGCCCGTCCGGAAGCAGCGGACACCGTGGCGGATCACATCCTGAAGCTCTGCCGATCATGAGCCGCCACGTCTATTTCCTCGGCATCGGCGGCATCGGCATGAGCGCCCTCGCCCGTTGGTTCCAAGCCAATGGCGCGGAGGTGGCGGGATACGACCGCACCCCTACGGACCTGACAAGAAGCCTGGCGGCCGAAGGCATGGACGTGGACCACAGCGGCGACATCGCGTGCATGCCCACCACCCTGCAGGAGGACATGGCCCAAGGC
>CALKUW010000255.1 GCA_937996585.1 uncultured Flavobacteriales bacterium | reverse complement strand
GATCCCGCGACCGGGGCCTCGCTCTTCGAGCAGACCCTGAGCGTGGTCCTTCAGAAGCACCAAGAAGCAGACCCCGAGCAGCTCCGCCTTATTAGCCGGAACCGCTCTCAAATCTTCGTCTTGGACAACAACGACAACCTCTTCCTCTTCGGGGCCACGCACGGCATGGACCTGAACGGGGGGACGCTTACCAGCGGCGCAGCCCGCAACGAGATGAGCGGCCACACCCTGACCTTCGCGGGTCGGGAGGCGGCGCCGTACTACCTCGTCGAGGCTACCGCCGGAGTTGGGACGACTGGCTATCCGTTCGACGGAATCGCCACGGCCTCCAATATCACCATCACCACGGGATAAGGACCGTTATTCGTTCGTGTGTTTAAGGGGGGGCTGCCGAGAGGCGGCCCTTTCTTATATGTCTTTTCGATGATAGTCGTCGTCAAAAACAATGGCACCGCCATCGAGAACACGGTCTACTTGACCCCGAAGGAAAAGCGCGGAGCGGCGAACGAGGCCACCTACGGCGCGACCATCTCGGCGTTGGGGATGGAAATCAAATCCCTCACGACCGAGAAGACGGTCATGGTCAACGCCCGCGTGTTGACCGTCACCGACCGCTTTACGACTTTCGTCTTCGACGCCAATACGACCACCGGAGACACGACCGTGGACCTCTCGGGCCCAAGCTGGCCGGAGGGGTTTATCCAATATCGCATTGTAGAGCGGTCGTCCAGTTCCGACCTTCAGGACATCACCGCTTCCGATGTCATTCTGGAGGAGGGGTTGGGGTATCTTACCCGCGGCCAACAAATCGGAATCCTACTCACCGAATCCGCGGACTTCTTGATCAAGGAAGACGGCGGGTTGCTACTGAAAGAAGATGCCACGACGACGACGGAAGCGTATCAAGAGACAACGTATGAAAGCCACACCGACGACAGCTCCACCTTCACCTACTATGAGTAAACACGAGTTCAACGTCTTCGGGCTTCCGACCCATGAGCTGCCCCTATTCCAAGAGAAGACCGGACGGGAGTGGGTTGACTACGGCTTCGACAACGCCTACGGCGACTACCTCCGGGATTTGTACCTCGGGAGCGCCATCCAGAGCGCCGTCGTGAATGGGGTGTCGGAGATGATTTACGGCGAGGGCCTCGACGCTACGGACCGGGACGAAAAGCCGGACCAGTGGCTCAAGACTCAGAAGCTGTTCGAGAACTCCGACGAGGACATCCTGCGCCAACTGGCCTTCGACCTGAAGCTCTACGGGCAATGCTACGTCCAAGCGATTTGGAATCGCGTTAGGACGGAGATAGCCGAGCTCCGATTCCTTCCGGCGCACTCGGTGCGGTCCGGCGTGGCCGACGCTCAGGGGAAAGTCGATTGCTACTACGTCAGTCCAGATTGGAGCCGCGTAAGGGAGGCCCGCTACGCTCCGGTGAAGTACCCCGCTTGGGATATGGAGGACCGCACGGAGCCCGCGAGCGTGTACCAAATCAAGGCCTACCAACCCGGCATCTTCTACTACGGCCTTCCGGACTATGTGGGGTCCACGAATTACATCGAGCTGGATAGGGAGGTGTCCACCTTCCACTTGAACAATATCAAGAACGGCCTCTTCCCGTCCATGCTGCTTTCGTTTAACAACGGGGTGCCATCGGACGAGGAGCGGAGAGCCATCGAGCGCCACGTGAACGACAAGTTCAGCGGATCGAGCAACGCCGGGCGCCTGCTTATTTCGTTCAACGATGGCAGTGATTCCGCTCCACAGTTGACGCCCGTCAATCCCAATGACAACGACGGGATGTACGAGTTCCTTGCGACGGAATGCACGACCAAGATTCTGGCCGGGCACCGTATTACGTCGCCCCTGCTGTTCGGCATCCGTGGGGAGGGCAATGGATTCGGGAACAACGCCGATGAGCTGCGGGACTCCTTCAGCCTCTTCCAGAATACGGTGGTGAACCCCTTCCAGCGCACGCTATTGGACGGCCTCAATCCGCTCTTTAAGGTGAACGGCATCAACCTCGACTTCTACTTCAAAACTTTGAAGCCTGCGGACTTCATCGACGTGGCAGCGGTCAAGGCCCAAACCACCGACGAGCAGGAGAAGGAAGGCCTCGAAAGGGAGGAGTTCAGCGCCACTGATGCACAGCTCAATGGCGCGGCGGAATGGCTCATTGCCTTGGGCGAAGACGAGGACGAAGAATTCGAGCTCATCGATACCCGAGAGTACGACGAGAGCCAAGAAGAGAAGCTCGACGCCCTCTGGACGTTTGCGCGGGTGCCCTCCTCCAACCCGGCCGGTAAGAGCGACATCGATACAGAACTCATTAAAATCCGCTACGCCTACGCCCCGTCCACCAGTGACGACAAAAGCCGCGAATTCTGTCGGAAGATGGTCGCGGCCGGGAAGGTGTACCGCAAGGAGGACATTATGGGCGCCTCGAATCGCGCCGTCAATCCCGGTTGGGGTCCCCGTGGGGCCGATACCTACGACCTCATGAAGTACAAGGGCGGGGGATCATGCCGTCACTTCTGGCAACGTAGGACCTACCTGAAGAAAAACAACCAGCGCGTCTCCGTCAACGAGGCCCGCAAGATTATTCGCGCTGCTGGCCCGGACGCCAAAAGGTTGCCCGCACAGGACCCGCAAGTGGCGCAGCGCCCCCGCGATATGGTAAACCGTGGCTTCCTCGAACCCCGCGACTTTAAGACCCCCCGATAGATGGCCAACCTTATCCTCTTTATTTCTCCGGCCAAGCTCAAAGTGGAGACCGCCCTCGGTGGGTCCGTGGACGACGACATCCTGAGCCCGTACATCCGTCTGGCCCAAGAGCTGCACATTTTGCCCGCCCTCGGGCAATCCTTATACGACGACCTGAAAACCAAGGTGGGGGCCGGGACCATTACGGGCGCCGACGAAACCTTGATGGAGGACTACATCGCCCCGGCGTTAGTGCAGCTCGCCTTCGCTGAGGCGCTGCCCTTCATTCGGGTGCGCATTGTAAATAACGGGGTGACGGTCATGGACTCCGAGCAATCGACCCCGGCCACGTATGGCGATATGAAGCCGCTCATGAACCGCGCCCGCGACTTGGGCCTGTTCCATATCGAGCGCCTCATGGACTACCTCGATAACAACCAGAGCAGCTTCGCGGCCCTCGATGCGGAAAGCTCTGGGGAGTTGTGCCGGACCCGCCGCAACTACACGCAGGGGTTGAATATCTACCCCACCTATCGCGACGACAAACTCATGGAGCGCATCCTTCGGGACTACGGGATCAAATACTGATGACGCCCGAAGAGAAGCTCGCCGACTATATCCAAGAGAGAGATGGCAAACAGCAAGATTTCCGACCTTACAGAATTGACTTCCGCCGCCGACGCGGACGTGCTGGCGATTGTCGACGACTCCGCAAGCGAGACGAAGAAGATAACGTTCGCTAACCTCGCCTCGTCGATTACGGTCGGCTCTACTACGGAGCTCCAGTTCACCGGGACCAATATCACCGGGACGGCTATCGCCAAAGGCAAGGCGGTTTA
>CALKUW010000254.1 GCA_937996585.1 uncultured Flavobacteriales bacterium | reverse complement strand
GTCCGGATTGCGCTCCACCTGTTTGCGGCGTGCCCTGAGCACGCGGTGCTGCCACCGCCTGGCCCGGTCCATTCGCAACGCGTGCTGGGCAGATTCGACCGGTCCTGACGCTGGGATGAGGGACCGTGCCGGTACTCCCCCGATGCGGAGGTGTATGTCAATCCGGTCGAGGAGGGGGCCGCTCACCTTGCGTATGTACTGCTGGCGGGCATGGCGGCTGCAGGTGCAGCGCTGCCTGCGGGCAGGGTCGTGGGAATGGTGACCACAAGGGCAGGGGTTCATGGCGGCGACGAGCTGGAAGTCGGCGGGGAACACCACCGATGCCCGGGCGCGGTTGACCATCATCTCCCCGCTTTCCATGGGTTGTCTCAGCACTTCCAGCACATGTCGGGGCATTTCGGGCAGCTCGTCCAGGAACAGCACCCCGGCGTGGGCAAGGCTGATTTCGCCGGGCCGGGGGTCGGAACCGCCGCCGACGAGGGCAACGTCCGAAATGGTGTGGTGCGGGCTTCTGAAGGGACGCTCGAGCATGAGGCCCTCCCTGGGGTTGGCGCGGTCGGAGACCGAGTGGATGCGGTTGACTTCGATGGCCTCCTCGACGCCGAGCGGGGGCAGCAGACCGGCCATGGCGCGCGCCAGCATCGATTTGCCCGCGCCTGGCGGGCCGACCATGCACACATTGTGCCCACCGGCGGCCGCTGTCGCCATGGCGGCAATGGCGCTGTCCTGCCCCTTGATGTCGGCCAGTTTGTCGAGTGACGCAGCCGCGTGCCGATGCAGCATGCCGGACAGGTCGCAGGGAATGGGACGGATGCCCACGGCATGGGAGAGGTGGTCCAGCACGTCGGCCAGTCCATCGGCAGGCAGCACCTCCACGTCGGGCAGTAGGGCGGCTTCCTCCGCCGAGGAACGCGGCAGGATGAGCGCACGTATGTCGGGGCTGCGGGCGGCATGGGCGAGGGCCAATCCGCCCCGCACCGGCCGCAGGGTGCCGTCCAGTGCGAGTTCCCCCATCATCAGCAGATCCGACAGCCCGTCGCACTCGATCTGTTCGGAGGCCGCCAGGATGCCGATGGCGAGGGGCAGGTCATAGGCGGCGCCCTCCTTGCGCAACCCCGCCGGTGCGAGGTTGATGGTAATGCCCTTCCCGGGCCAGCGGTAACCGAGGTGCTCGATGGCGCTTTTGATGCGCTGCTGGCTTTCGCGGACGGCACTGTCGGGCAAGCCGACCATCAGGAAATGGATGCCGCGGTCCACCCGAACCTCGACGGTGACGGGCACGGCATCGACCCCGCGCAGGGCGGCTGCGTGCAATTTGACGAGCATGGCTGCAGCGTGCTCCGTTAGGCGCAGTGCGCCTCGATGTGGGCAATCAGGGCATGGATGCACTTGATGTGCACCTCCTGTATGCGGTCGGCATATCCCGACCACGGAACGCGGACTTCCGCGTCGCAGAGCACGGCCAACTCCCCGCCGTCCTTGCCGGTGAGCCCAACGACCGTCATGCCCGCTTCCTTGGCGGCCCTGGCAGCCTTGATCACGTTGGCCGAGTTGCCGGAGGTCGAAATGGCGAGCAGGACATCCCCTGGCCGGCCGACCGCCTCCACGTAGCGGGAGAAGACCGCATCGAAACCGTAATCGTTGCCTACACAACTGAGGTGCGAGGGGTCCGAAATGGACAATGCCGGAAGCGCTTTCCTGTCGTCCCGGTACCGGCCGCTCAATTCCTCCGCGAAATGCATCGCGTCGCACATGGAGCCGCCATTGCCGCAGGAGATGACCTTGCCACCCCCACGGATGGAGGTGACCATGAGGTCACCTGCCTGCTCGACGGCCGAAAGGAGGGCGCCATCGGACAGGAAGGCCGACAGGACCTCCTGGGCTTCTTCGAAATGGCGGCGGATGCTGTGGGCTTGTTCCATGGAGGAAAGGTGCGCGGTGCAAGCTACGCACCGACATCCGTTGCACGGACGTCGACGCCGGCTTTGCCGACGGCCGCGGTCATCGGCCCGCGTTGAAACGGGCCATGTTCTCCTCGAGGAAGGCCACGAACTTCTCGGGATCCGGATCGTAGCCAACCCCATCTCCGAGGGCTTCCCCGTCGTGATCGATCATCACGTAGAACGGCTGGGCATTCGTCCCGAAACGGGAGGCCTGCAGGTAGGTCCATTTGTTGCCGACGGTCCGGATGCGGAAGTCCTTTCCACCATATTGTTCCACCCGCTGCTCTTCCTCCGGCAGTGCCTTGCGTTCATCCACATAGAGCGAAACCAGGACCGCCTCCTCCGTCATGTAGCGCACCACATCGGGGTGGGGCCATACCTGTTCCTCCATTTTGCGGCAGTTCACGCAGGCCCATCCCGTGAAGTCCAGGATCATGGGCTTGCCTTCGGCACGCGCGGCGGCCAGTCCTTCCTCGTAATCGCGGAAGCGGGCCTCCACGTGTCCCGATGCCGCAGCACCTCCGTCACCATGGCTGCCGCCACCGCCACCGACGCCACCGCTGCTTTCCGCGTAGAACATGGGCGGGGGGAAGCCGGAAATCAGGTTCAACGGAGCACCCCAGAGGCCGGGCAACATGTAGATGGCCAGGACGAGGAACACCGTGCCGAGGCCCCAACGGCCCACGCTCATGCGCTCCAGCTTGCTGTCGTGCGGGAAGCGCAGCCCCCCGTAGAGGTAGACCGCAATGCACACAGCCACAGCAATCCAGATGGCGATGAAGAGCTCCCGCTTGAGCAGGCCGAGCTGCAGGACCAGGTCCGCATTGCTCAGGAACTTGAAGGCGAAGCCGATCTCCAGCAGGCCGAGGACCACCTTGACACTCGTCAGCCATCCACCACTCTGGGGCAGCGAATTCAACCAGCCCGGGAAGGCGCTGAACAGCGCGAACGGGATGGCGAGGGCGAGGGAGAAGCCGAACATCACAGCGATGGGCCCACCGTAGTCGCCCGTCGCGGCTCCGGCCAGCGCACTGCCCACCAGCGGTCCGGTGCAGCTGAAGCTGACGATGGCCAGCGTGGCGGCCATGAAAAAGATGCCGATCAGGCCGCCGCGGTCCGCCTGCGCGTCCACCTTGTTCGCCCAACTTGAGGGCAACTGGATCTCGAAGGCACCGAGGAAACTCACGCCGAACACCACGAGCAGCAGGAACAGGAAGAGGTTGAAGTACGGGTCGGTGCTGATCATGTTGAGCACATCCACCCCGAACACCGCCGTCAGGAGCAGGCCGAGCCCGGTGTAGATGAAGATGATGCTCGCTCCGTAGATCAGGGCGTTGCGGATGCCCTCTGCGCGGGTCTTGCTCTGCTTGGTGAAGAAGCTGACCGTCATCGGGATGAGCGGGAACACGCACGGCGTGAACAGCGCAGCGAATCCGAGGCCCATGCCCAACAGGAAGAGCACCAGCAGACCGTCCTCACCCGCTTCATCATCCCCTTCCCCGGTCCCGGCCGCCGCCGCTTCGCCTTCGGGGCAGGTGGCGGGCAGGTCCGCAGCGGGCAGGGCATCGGCCAGCGCGAAGGCGAAGTACTCGTCCGGTGGGAAGACGCACTTGGTGTCGTCGCACGACATGTACATGATGAAGCCGCCGATGCTGTCCGGTGCCGCCCCATCGAAG
>CALKUW010000253.1 GCA_937996585.1 uncultured Flavobacteriales bacterium | reverse complement strand
CAGGATGAGCTGCAGGACAGCCCACATGTAGGAAGTATGTGCCCGATGGATGCTCATCGGATGTGGTCGGAAAGGAAGTCTTCCACCTGACGGGTTCCACGGGTTGACGCCTCTTGAAGGAGTTGGTTCCGCATGGAGGATCCGGGCATCAGTTCCCTGCGGGCGTTGAGTAACCTGGACATCTGGGATTTGCCGCTTCGGTTGACTTCGCCGCTGGAACGGGCGGGAAACAGCAGCCCCGGTTCCACCTGACTGGTGGCGAATTCGATTTCATCCGAGCTGCGCACTTCGTCCACCTTGGAGAACAACACCTGACTGGTCTCGGTGCTGATCAATTTCAGTTCGTATTTCAAAATGACGTCCCTCGATTGTGTGTGCAGTTGGTATTGCACGGGAGCAAAAGCGACCACCTTCTTGGTTTTACCCTCGTCGTCCTTGACCTCACGGAAATATTTTCTGAAGCCGGGGCGGGTGGTGGTCATCGGTGTCCCGGTTTCAACGGAATACATCAAGATGGCACCGGTCAGCATGGCCTTTGCACCGGCAAGTTCTCCAACCTGAACCTGCTCGTCCGCCATGCCCGACAGGGACAATTGCTGCTCTGCAATGATTTCATCCCGTTGGGTGCGGTCGACCAGGCCGATGAAGGGGTCCGTCGTTTGGATCAAGGCGTTTTGAACCCCGCTCCGCAGCTCGAGTGCGATGTCCGCGTCCCGTGGGCGCGATTCGAAATCGGTGATGGCCAGGTTGAAACGGCCTTCCGCAAGGGCTTGGTCGAGCAGGGCGCGCGCATCCTTGTATGCGGCATCGTGCTGCAAAGCCCGGGCGAACGCATCGTGGGCTGCACGGTAGGCTTCCTCACCCAGACGGTCCACGCCGAGCCTGTATGCAGGTTCGGCCATGGCGACCACCAGCAGGGCTTGGGCATCCCCGTATTCCGCATCAAGGCGGATGATTTCCCTGAATGTCTCGGCTGCGGCATCGAAATCTTCAGCTTCGAGTTGGGCATGGCCTTGCTCATCCAGCTCGATGAGGTGCTCATCCACGTGGTCTTCGTAGTCGGCCGCTACGGATGCCGGAATCAACAGGTCGACATTCACCTTCGTCATGCGGTCCCGGTACGCCGTCATGTCATCGTAGAGCCCAAGGGCGTCGGCACGCCTTCCATCGAGTGAGGCTTTCTGGAAATCGCCCACCCACTGGTCGATGACCCCCTGTCCGGCCGACTTCAAACCGACCATGGCCTCCACATGTCCGGGCTTCCTGCGCAGGGCCTGGTAATACATTTCGGCTGCCTGTCGGGACATGCCGGCATATTGCAGTTCCAGTCCCCGCTTCGTGAGGGCCTTGGGGCCGTTGCAAGCCGTGAGGGTGAGGGCGGCAACGGCGAGGAGAATGAGGGATGGGCGCATGTCGTGAAGTGTTGTGGAACCTGCTCGGCGCATGCCGAAAATAGGCCCGTATTCGTTGGTTTGTGGACAAGTCCCGTGCCAGTCTTTGCGGTCGGTGGCGCGACAAGGTCTGCTCCCCCGAAATTTGCGGCATGGCGAGACGCATTCTCATCCTGGGTGCCGGGCGGTCGAGTTCCTCCTTGATCCGTCACCTCCTCGATCACGCGGCAAGGGAATCCTTCGAGGTCAGGATTGGCGACATGGACGTCGCCTTGGCGGAGCGGAAGGCGGCAGGACACCCGGCAGCCAGCGTGTTCGCTATGGATGCGGGACAGCCCGAGGCCCGACGCGCTGAAATCGATGCGGCAGACCTGGTCATCAGCATGTTGCCGGCCTTCCTTCACCCGGAGGTGGCGCGGGATGCCATCGCCACGCGGACGCCGCTCATCACCCCGAGTTACCTGTCGCCGGAAATCGCCGCCATGGATGGCGAGGCCAAGGCGGCGGGCATTCCCATCCTGAATGAACTCGGATTGGATCCGGGAATCGATCACCTCAGTGCCATGCAGGTCATCGACGGATTGCGGGCTGAAGGCAGCGCTCTGCGAGGTTTTGAAAGCTACACGGGCGGTTTGGTGGCCCCCGAGAGCGACAACAATCCGTGGCACTACAAATTCACTTGGAATCCGCGCAACGTCGTCCTGGCCGGACAAGGGGGGTCTGCGACCTTCCGAGAACGCGGGCTGAACCGCGTGTTGCCGCCGCACCGCCTCTTCAAGGAGGTGACCTCCATCGAGGTGCCCGGGGCGGGTCGGTTCGAGGGGTATGCCAACAGGGACAGCCTGGCCTACGAGAAGATTTACGGGTTGGAAGGCATTGAAACGCTGGTGCGGGGCACCTTGCGCGGAGATGGGTTTTGTGGGGGATGGGACGCCCTGTTCCAACTGGGGATGAACCGGGATGATGCGCGATTGTCGTTGCCCGCGGGGACGACGTGGCGTCAATTCACGGCCGGTTTCGCCGGAGGCGTCGCCGGGGATGCGGATGCGAATGCCGTGCGCCGTGCTGTGGCCGAGGCCACAGGAGCGGATGCGGCGGCCATGGCGCTGCTGGATTGGTTGGGCCTGTTCAGCGACTCGGCATTGGGCAGGACGGAGGGGTCGCCCTGTGAAATCCTGCAGGACCTGCTCGAGGGCAAGTGGGCGCTCGAACCTGACGACCTGGACATGATTGTCATGTGGCATCGGTTCGGCTACCGGACCGCATCGGGCGAGCAGCGCGTGCGCACTTCCCACCTCGTGTACATCGGTGAGGATGATACCCATACTGCCATGTCGTTGACGGTAGGACTGCCCCTGGCGTTGGCGGCGCGCATGTGGATGCGCGGCGATTGGCAGGGCACGGGCGTGATCCTGCCTACAGGCGCGGATCTTTACGAACCCCTGTTGGAAGGGTTGGCCTCCGAAGGCATTGCCTTCACTGAAAGAGACGCTGAAGGATGAAGCCGAAGCGCCATGTCGATGGGCTGCGGAGAGGGGCACTGATGTTCGCCCTGTTGGCCCTGTCATGGCAAGGCATGGCCTTGGAAGGTGGTCCTTGCAAACCGCCGCCTTTCGACCCCTTGCAGTCGGTGGCCTCAGCCGAGGTGGCCCGCGCCATGGATGGATGGGCCATCAAAGCCCTCCGACGGGACATCAAGGGCAGGACCTGTGCCGAGTTGCAGGAGCTGACCGACGTGCTGCTCGTGCGCTGGCTGCAGGCCCATCCCGACATCCGCATTGATTTCGAGGGGCGCGAGGCCAACCGGGCATTGGGTGATTCGGAGGCCTTCTTGTTGCTGCTCAAGGCGGAAGCTTGGGCGCAGGTCAAAGCGATTCGAAAGTGGTTTCCGCGGTCATGGGGCCAGGCGGATCCGGATGAACGTGCGATGGAGCGGCGTGCGGCCTTCGTGGAACGTGCCAAGGCCCGGCTCAGGGCCCATTGATCTCCGTTGGAAACAGGGTAAAAAGTGAAGGGGCCGCCTTTCGGCAGCCCCTTCTCACCACATCTACCTCACCGGTGCCGACACGCGGCACCATCTTCAGGTGGCTTTGTGCAGGGGCCCTTCAGTCAGGGGGCTCATGCAGGGATGACACGCGCGACTTGAGGTGGTCGCGTAACTGCTCGATGCCATCGCGGTGTAGATACGGATCGTGTCGGAAGAAGTTGCGTTTTTCATCAAACCAGACCACGGAAAGGGGGGTACTGAGGACGAGTTCGTCGTCGAAGGTCAAGGGATCCAAGCCCGGTCGGAGAAACAGGTCGACGTGGCAGTCGAGCTGCATGGGCTGGTCAAGTCTGTCCGTATCGAATTGGATGACTTTTCGAAAGGCTGCCGGGTGTGCAACGACCAAAGTGTAGAGGTGTCCAGGAGGCAAATGGAAGCGGGCGGGCCTTTTCCCGCGGTGGCGCACCTTTTCGAACAGGTGGTTGTCCTGGTGAACCTCGAGCTGGAAACCCTTTCGGATTTGTGCGCCTTCCATCGTGGGTGCCACCGTCAGGGTCAATGTGGGATTCGCCTTGGTTTCGCGGAGCAATTGCTGCGTCCATCCGGGACTGCCCGGCACCTGGATGACCCCTTGTCCCCATCCGGAGTATGCCCATGCAAACAGCAGGGCGCACAGGAGGGAGGAACGGGATGTCGTGAGGCGCATGTCTGTTCCTACGCGAAGGGTACAGGCTGGTTTCAAAAGGGGCCATGAAATCGGCGCTGGCGGTGAACACGGCACCCGCCTGCCCTGTACCTTCGTGGAGATGCGCACGTTCGACATCCCCGAATTCTACCGCTCGCCGGTCATCGGCAAGGTCAAGGCCATCCGCAAGACGGGCGACCCCCGGAAGCGGGACCTGGGGCCGAGCGTGCTGGATTTCGGTAAGGTGCGGTTCATCCTGCCCCGGCACTTCGGCTTCTGTTTCGGGGTGGAGAATGCCATTGAGATCGCCTACAAGGCCGTTCAGGAGAACCCGGGTAAGCGGCTGTGGCTTCTGAGCCAGATGATCCACAATCCCGAGGTGAACGCCGACTTGACCTCGCAGGGTATCGGATTCCTCATGGATACGGAGGGCAACACCCTGACGCCGATGGAGGCTTTGGCTCCGGAGGACGTGGTCATCATTCCGGCCTTCGGGACGACGCTGGAGATCGAGGCGCGCCTCAGGGAAATCGGGGTGGACATCCAGCGCTACAATACGACCTGTCCTTTCGTGGAGAAGGTGTGGAAGCGGGCGGCCCAATTGGGGGAGAAGGACTATTCCGTGGTCATCCACGGGAAGCCGCGACACGAGGAGACCCGGGCGACATTCAGCCACAGCAGCTCGGGCGCGAAGTCCATGGTCATCAAGGACATGGCTGAGGCGGAGGTGCTGGCGGGCTTCATCCGTGGGACCCGCGATTGGGCGGATTTTGATGAGGTGTTCGGTGGTCGGACCTCCCCTGGTTTCCGCGTGCCGGAAGATCTGGAGCGCTTCGGGGTGGTGAACCAGACGACCATGTTGGCCAGCGACACGCAGGCCATCGCGGATCACCTGAAGTCGGCACTTGAGGCGCGTGATGGCGGTTCTGGTGAACGGTTCGCCAACACGCGGGACACCCTGTGCTATGCGACGCTCGACAACCAGACCGCCACTGCGGCAGCCTTGGATCTGGCAAGGGCAGAGGCTGACCTGGCTGTCGTGGTCGGGGGGTACAATTCCTCGAACACCTCCCACCTCGTCGAGCTCTGTGAAGAAGTCCTGCCCACCTGGTTCATCCGCGGTGCGGACGAATTCGGAGAGGACGGCAGCATCGCCCATTTCGATTTGGAGTCCGGTAATCGTTTGGTTTCCAATGATTGGTGGCCTGCCGAAACCCGCTCGGGTGTGCCCACCGTGTTGCTGACATCCGGGGCCTCTTGCCCGGACAGCGCAGTGGATCGCGTGCTGCAATCCATTGTTGAACGGTGTGGTGGTGGACGCGATGTGGATGATGTTTTGCGGGTTTTTGCCCGGGAGCAGGCAACTTTGGGTGCCTGATGAAAGCCCCGCGCCTGCCCAGCCCCTTCCGGAACGTGCGCCATGCCCCCCGGAGTTTCACCTTCCGGTCGTCCCATGTGGACGCCCGTGCCATGAGGTGGAAGGAGCGCAAGGAGGCCATCGAGGCCGAGGTGACGGGCAACGGCAGCAGTGGTCCGCGCAAGGTGAGGTTCCGCCAGGGAGCCGGACCCGGACTTGACCGCACGACCCGCGTCCAGGCGACCCTCGCCGCGCGCCGCCGCGCCATGTTGCGCAGTCTGGTCATCCTCGTGGTCTTGCTCTATGCCGCATGGCGGGGCTTGCTCTGGGTGGAGACTACGGATTTTGCCCGTGAATACCTGATGACACCCGCGCCATGACAACTGCGACGGAAACCGTGATCAGCAGGCTGCCGGAACACGTGGCCAACCAGATCGCCGCCGGTGAGGTGGTGCAACGGCCGGCGTCGGTGGTCAAGGAATTGATGGAGAATGCCCTCGATGCCGGTGCGCGCCGCATCGTGGTCGAGCTGAAGGATGCGGGCCGCAACCGCATCGTCGTAGCCGATGACGGCTGCGGGATGGCGCCGGCGGATGCCGAAGCCTGCTTCGGTCGGCATGCGACATCCAAACTGCGCTCGACGGATGACCTGCTTTCGCTCGCGACCATGGGCTTCCGCGGGGAGGCCTTGGCCAGCATTGCGTCCATCGCGCGGGTGGAATTGCGGACCCGCCGTGCCGAGGAGGAGATGGGCGTCGAAGTGGTGATGGAGGGGGGTAAATGCCAGTCTACGGAGCCGGTCACCTGCGATGTGGGGTCGCGGATGACGGTCAAGAGGCTGTTCTACAATGTGCCCGCCCGCCGAAATTTCCTGAAGAGCGACCAGGTGGAGCTGCGGCATTGCATCGATGAATTCCAGCGCGTGGCGTTGGCCCACGCGGACCTGTCGTTCGTGTTGCGCCACAACGGCTCGGAGCTGTTCGACCTGCCGGCCGGGAGCCTGCGCCAGCGAATCGTCCGCATCTTCGGGGGCAAGTACGACGAGCGCCTCGTCCCGGTGGAGGAGCGGACCGATGTGGTCGGATTGCAGGGCTTCGTGGGCAAGCCGGAATTCGCCCGGCGCACCCGCGGGGAGCAATTCCTGTTCGTCAACGGCCGCTTCATCCGGCACGGGGCATTCCACGGTGCGGTCATGCGCGCCATGGAGGGCTTGCTGACCCCGGGGCAGTTTCCGCTGTATGTGCTTTTTCTCGAGGTGGATCCCGCAAGGGTGGACGTGAACATCCACCCGACCAAGGTAGAAGCCAAATTCCAGGAGGACCGGGCCATCGTAGCCATCCTTCAGGCGGCGGTGAAGCGGGCCCTTGGCCGGTTCCACGTGGCGCCGTCCCTCGACTTCGACACGGAGACGGCCTTCGACATCGCGCCGCCCAAGCCCGGGCAGGAGGTGGAGGAGCCCCGCATCCAACTTGATCCGGATTACAACCCCTTCCGCCAGGAGGGCGGTCAAGGTTCGGGCGGAGGTGGCCATTCCACTGGCGGCTCAGGAACAGGAACGGTCAATCGGACTTCGGGTGGATTCGGCGGGCGCGCCGACCGCGACCGGATTGAAGCCACCCGGCGTTTCTTCGAGTCCGGACCTGCACAGCGCCCGGAGGGAGACGATTCCGGGGACACCGGGGACATGCCCGCGCGGTTGGTGTTCTCCGAAGTCGGCCAGTCCGAGGCCGAGCCGTTGCCGACCATGGGCAGCGGTTTCGATGAGCAGCGGCCCCTGTTCCAGCTTTTCGGCGGTTGGATTGTGACGGCGACGCGCAGCGGTTTGGTCCTCGTCGATCAGCACCGCGCCCATACGCGCATCCTTTACGAACGCTTTGCCAGCATGGCGCAGCAGACGCTGACGGGCCACGCGCAGCAGCTCCTCTTCCCGGAGGACCTGGAGGTCGGTGCGGCGGACCGGGCTTTGCTGGAGGACACCATGCCTGCACTCGTCGCCATGGGCTTCAATTTGGAGGCCGGTGGTGATTCCGGTACGATCCGGGTGTTGGGCTTGCCATCGGATGCAGCGGAAGGCGACCCTGCGGTGCTGGTGGATGCCGTCCTGACCGAGCTGCGGGAAGCCGGTGAGGTGGATGTTGACCTTCGGGCGAGCCGCGCCATGGCCGGGGTGGCTCGTGGTGCGGCCATCCCATCCGGGCGGACCCTGACCCGTGCCGAAATGCTGGACATCGTGGACGGACTGTTTGCCTGCCAGGAGCCGGATCGGGACCCATGGGGGCGCCCCACCATCGCTACCTTTGACCGTGAAGCGGTGGCCTCCCGGTTCCGTTGATTCGATATCCATGTTCCAACAAGCCACGCCGGTCGTCCGCAACCTGTTGATCATCAACATCATCTTCTACGTGGTGACCCATTTCCTGTCACCCGGGCTGCAGCCGTTGCTGGCGGGATACTACCCGGCGGCACCCCAGTTCCAGCCCTGGCAGGTGGTGACCCACATGTTCATGCACGCAAGCCTGGGGCACATCTTCTTCAATATGTTCGCCCTGTTCATGTTCGGTTCCCAACTCGAGCGCGTCTGGGGGCCAAAGCGCTTCCTGAACTACTACCTCGCCTGCGGACTCGGTGCCTTCTTCCTGCACGAACTGGTGGTCGGATACAGCTATTTCGCCGAGTACGGGACCTGGTTCCCCAACGTGCAGGACATGTACCCCAACCTCGGTTACAGCGAGGCGATGCGGGTTGGACAGCGGATGTTCGTTCCTGTGGTCGGTGCCTCGGGGGCCGTCTTCGGGTTGCTGCTGGGATTCGGCATGCTGTTCCCCAATACGCGGTTGCAGTTGTTGTTCCCGCCCGTCCCCATCAAGGCCCGCTACTTCGTGCTGGGGTATGGTGCCATCGAACTGCTGATGGCGTTGCAGAACAATCCCGGCGACAACGTGGCGCATTTCGCCCACCTCGGTGGCATGATCTTCGGCTACCTGCTCCTCAAGAAATGGCAGAAGGACCGGGAGGTATTCTATTGAACCGAAACCGCGTTTGAAGACGAAAGGGACTGTGCATGGCGAGCATCAGGGATGACATCCGAATGCGTTGGGCGACCGGTGGAATGGTGATCCGGTTGATCCTCGTGAATGTGGGCGTCTTCCTCCTGCTGGCCACGCTCGGCCTGCTGGAAACGCTGGGCATCCCTGTGCCGAATCCAGGTGGTGCTTTCGGGCTGGCTACGAGCTCCGATCTGCATGTGCTCATCCGCCGTCCGTGGAGCATCGTGACCCACATGTTCGTCCACTTGGGGGTGTGGCACCTGGTCATGAACCTGCTCATCCTCTGGTGGATGGGCGGCATGTTCCGCAGCTATTTCGGTGACCGCCGGACCTTGAGCACCTACCTGATGGGGGGGCTTTCCGGGTGGCTGGCCTATGCCGTGCTGCTCAACCTTGTGCCGGGATTGGGGGGTGGTGGATTCGCCTTGGGCGCATCGGCCGCTGTGATGGCGTTGATGGTGGCGACGGCGGTGTACCTGCCGGACTTGACCATCCGGCTGTTCCTGTTGGGGCCGGTCAAGCTGAAGTGGGTGGCCCTTGCTTACGTACTGCTCGATTATGCGGCCCTGTCGCGCGGGGCCAATGTGGGCGGGCACATCGGTCACCTCGGGGGCGCGGCCTATGGATTGCTGTACATGCAGGGCATGAAGGCGGGCAAGGACCTGGGAGCGCCCATTGAGCGTCTGCTGGATGCGCTGGCCACCCTGTTTTCGAAAGGAACCTCTGGAACAACCCGCGCACGTAAGGCACGGGGGAAGAAGCGCGGCAAGGGCCTGCACACGGTGCACCGCAGCGTGGACAAGCAAGGCCGCACCCAACGCGCGCAGACGGATGAGGAATTCAATGCCGAGAAGAAGGCGCGACAGGAGCGGATCGACCGCATCCTCGACAAGATTTCCAAGGTGGGCTACGATCAGCTGACCAAGGAGGAAAAGGACTTCCTGTTCCGCCACGGCGGAGACGTTTGACCCATGGGCAAGGGTTCTGCGGGGGGCAAGAAGCGCAAGCGGAAGGGCGGTGGACTCGGTCTGCTGCTCGGTTGGCTCGGATGGTTGGCGGTGCTTGCTGCCCAGGTGGCCACGCTCGTTCCGCCCGATGTGACACCCCTGCCGGCTCTGGCCGGTTTGGCCTTTCCCATCGGAGCACCTCTTCTGGTACTCGGGGGGTTGACCGCATTGCGCAAGCGGCGTTGGCGAGCGGCATTGGCCATGTGGGTCCTGATGGGTTGGACGGCGCCCTTGTACAAGGCGACGTGGGGATGCGCGGGATGCGGCATGCCCGAGGCGGACGGTCCCGCGCTCAATGTGGTTTCCTGGAATGTGCGGCTGTTCGACTACTACGGCTGGCTCGGGGGCGATGGGGCGAAAGGGCGCAATGGGGTGCGGCGCGACATCATTTCGGCCATCGCTGCCACAGAAGCGGATGTCCTGTGCATGCAGGAGTATTTCGAGCTCACCGACAAGGCGGCCTTTCCCGTGGTACAGCCGCTGAATGCGGCGGTGGGCAACGGGGCTCCGGCCTTCAGTCACGTGGTCATCGCGCGCAGCAAACAGGACCGGAAATTCGGGGTGGCGACCTGGTCTCGGTGGCCCATCGTCGGCCGCTCCTCCATCGAATTCGGCACGCGCAACAACAACGTCTGCGCCATCACGGATGTGGCGTGGGAGGGCGATACCGTCCGGATCTTCAATGCCCACTTTTCCAGCTTGCGCTTCGAGCAGGAGGACTACGACGCGCTGGAGGAGGGCGTGCCGGATGCCGAGGGGCGGGAGCGGATCTGGGGGCGCATGCGCGCTGCCTATGTGGCGCGGGTCAAGCAGGTCAATCAGGTGATGGAGGCCGTGGAAGCCAGCCCGCACCCGGTGCTGCTCTGCGGTGATTTCAACGATACGCCGACGGGGTGGACCCTGGCGCGGTGCCGCTCGGTCTTGCGCGACAGCCACGATGCGCGTTTCCTGACCATGGATGGAACGTGGCAGGGGGCTTTGCCCGGCGTACGCATTGACCATGTACTGGTCGGCAACACGTGGTCGGTGTTGTCACACGAAACGGGGGGCGAAGGGCTCAGCGACCACCGCTACGTCAGGGCTGCGTTGCAGGCGGTACGCCCGTGACCAGGCCCAGTCGCCGTGCAATGACCTCGTAAGCGATCACCGTCAGGGCGATCATCAGGAAGCCGTAGAAGAGGTCATCCACCGGCATCGAAAAGATGCGCAGTTGGAGGTTGTGGTCGTTGTTGTACCAGACGATCTGGTCGCTGATGCCCTGCACGTCGCGGTTGAGCGAAGGGTATTGCCAGAAGCGCAGGCCGGTCAGTACCCCATTGGACAGGATGAAGGGCACCAGGAGGGGCAGGTAGGCGAACCACAGGCGGTGGTTCCATTCCCTGACGGCAGGCTGGCGGGCAGCGGCCAAGGCCAGTCCTCCACAGAGCAGGGCGTTGAGTGCGGCCGTGGTGGCGATGTAGTAGCGGTCGGACATGGCCAGCGCCATCGCGGTGGAGGCGACGGCAAGGAGGATGGTGGCCGGCAAGGCGGCGTTGGCCAGGGGCGCCGTGGGCACGTAGTGCTTCAGCGATTCGTAAGTGAATACGCAGGCGTAGGGGATGCAGATGAAAAAGAGCCATTCCTCGAGGGGAATGCCGGCGATCCAGACGCCGGAGAGGTAGTCTGCGTTGAACCCCCAGATGCCCCGTTCGGTAAAGGCGATGTCCCAGGGAATGAAGAGGGCCATCATCACGGCGATGGCGGGGAAGAGCGCGGGCCAGAACCTCACGAAGCGGACCTTGCGGTCGAAGCTGAACGCCAACGGGATGGCCAGGACGGCCAGGTCGACGGTGAGGTAGAGGTACTGCGGATTCATCCCTGGCTCAAGGTACGCGCTGCTTGCGCCTTCCGCGCCTCGCGGAAATAGCGCAGCGGGACCCACAGCATGCCGAAGCACTCGCCGTCCTCCTTGCCGAGGTGCTTGTGGTGCACCTTGTGCGCCTTGCGGATGGCGGCGAAATAGGGGTGGCGTGCATTGCGGAACCAACTGAACCGCCGGTGGATGAAGACGTCGTGGACGAGGAAATAGCACAGCCCATAGGCGGCGATGCCGGTGCCGATCCAGAAGCGGAAGTCGCTGTGGATGCTGCCCGTGATGAAGCACCAGGCGCTGGGCACGGCGAAAATCAGGAAGAAGGCGTCGTTCTTCTCGAAGAATCCCGGCTCGTGCTGGTGGTGGTCGCGGTGGAAGTACCACATGGCACCGTGCATGAGGTATTTGTGCGCGGCCCAGGCCACGCCTTCCATGGCGCAGAAGGTGCCGAGGACGATGAGGGAGGCGGTCAGGATTTCCATGGCAGCAGGGACAGTCCGATGAAGAAGGCGGTTTGCACTATGAGCAACAGACCGGCGGCGTGGTTGGTTCGGAAGGTATGGGCTTTGCGCCAAGCCCAGGCCAACGCGAAGGCGATGACCCACCAACTGACGTAGTTGCGGAGGGGAATGTGGCCACCGTCCCACGTCCAGAATGCGGTGCGGATGGCGACGGGCTCGAGGATGACGTCGAAGGCGACCATGAGGGTGGCGGCGATGGCCGCCCGCAGGGTGCCCCGGTCACGGCCATCCCGGTCCGGAGCCCAGCGGTCCGCCCAGTAAAGGCTGCCCATGAGCGTCATCAGCCAGAGGACGCCGATCATGGGCGGGGTGTCGTACAGCAGGTAGCCCAGACGTTCGCCGTAGGCGTATTCCCCGAAGGGAAACCCGGTCTGTACACCGATGACCTCCACGGCATAGGTGATGTATGCGGTCAGGGCCCAGCGCCAGGCGTCCTGCTGGTGACCGAACCCGAAGATGATGAGGGCGGAGACCAGGAGGTTGATGACGGTCAGGTCGAGGATGAGGTCGGCATCGAGCAAAACCACGCCGGCCAGACCCACCGCATGGACGATGGCGAGCAGGGCCATCCAGAGCCCCAGGGAACCGGCCTTGCCGGCCAGGCCGAATATGCCGCGCTCACTGGGGGTCATGCTGGTCCATCAGTTCTGAGGTGATGCGGGCCCCGAGGAGGCACAGCGGAATGCCGCCGCCGGGGTGCACGCTGCCGCCGACAAAATACAGGCCGCGCAGGCGCCGGTCACGGTTGCGGTGGCGGAGGAAGGCGCTGGTGGGTTTGTTGCTCGCTGGGCCGTAGAGGGCGCCGAGGTGGCTGCCGGTGCGCGAGGCGATGTCATCGGGGGTGAGGACGTGCTCGCATTCGGTGCAGGCCGCCACATCGATGCCGGTCATCCGGTGGATCTTGGCTTGCACCCGTCGGCGCAGGTCTTCGAGTCCGGCAGTCTCCCATCCGGCGGGCGCATTGACCATCACGAACCAGTTGCCCGCTCCTTCGGGCGCGTCGCTCGGGCTCGTCCGGCTTCCGATGTTGATGTAGACGGTGGGGTCGTCGGCGATGGTGCCCGCCTCGAACAGCGCGTGGAATTCCGCCGGGTAGTCTTCCGCCCAGAGGATGTTGTGCAGGTGGAGGTCGGGGGCCGGATGGCGCACGCCCCAGTAGAAGATGACGCCGGATGTCGAGGACTCGGCGGACAGGATGCGCTCGGGGGCCGGCTGGTCGGGAAGGAGCCGCCGGTAGGTGGGGGTCACGTCGGCGCCGGAGACCACGATATCGGCGGTGTGCTGCCTTCCACCCGATTCGACCCCCGTCACCTGGCCACCGGAGGTCAGGATGCGCTCCACGGGGCTGTTCAGCTCGAAGGAGACACCGAGGTTGAGGGCGGTGTGGTGTAGGGCCTCCACGATGGCGTGCATGCCGCCATCCGGGGCGAAGGTGCCCATGCCGAATTCGAGGTGGGGGATCACGTGCAGCATGGCGGGCGCACGGTAGGGGTCGCTGCCGTTGTAGGTCGCGTAGCGGTTGAAGAGCTGCTGCAGTTTGGGATGGCCGGTGCGCGCATTCCACCGGTTCAGCTGCCGGGTGAGCGGGAGGGCGCGCCGCCCCCGCCAGGCGCGGCCGAGGTGGGCGAGGGCCTTTGACGGCTTCCAGCTGGACCCTTCGTGCAGGCTTTGCTCCAGGAACAGGCCCCGCGTGGCTTCAAACCCTTCCGCGCTGCGGTCGAGGTGTTCCAACGCGGGCGCAGGATCCATGCCGAAGGCCCGCTCGATTTCTTCGGAGAGCCGTTCCCGGTCGCTCCAAGCGGTGAAGCGGGTGCCGTCGGGCCAGAAATAGTGGCACGACCGGTCCAGTTTGCCGTAAGAAAAAGGCGCGGCCTTTTCACCCGCCCGGGCCAGCGTTTCAGTGAGCAGTTCAGGCCAAGTGAACAGGCTGGGACCGAGGTCGAACCGATAGTCGCCCAGGTGGAGCTGGCGCAATTTGCCGCCCACTTCCGGGGCCGCCTCGAATACCGTCACGTCGCGTCCGGCAGCGGCCGCCCGAACGGCGGTGGCGAGTCCGCCCACGCCCGAACCTATGACGGCGACGGCGCTCACTTGCCCAGGTGGTCGGCGGCGCGCTCGAAGCAGATGCGGAACCAGGTCGTGAACCGCTCGGGATCGGCGGACATCTCCTCGCGGACCCGTGCGAAGGAAACGTAACGGAAGTCCGCCACTTCGTCTGCATTCGGTTGGGGAGGAAGGTCGCTCACGCCAAAGAGTACGTGGTCGAATTCGTGCTCCACGAGCCCGCCGTCGAGCTCTGAGCGGTAGATGAAGTCGAAGCCCTTGGAGAGCTGGCAACGCATGCCCATTTCCTCCATCAGCCTGCGGTCTCCTGCTTCCAGCACGCTTTCGCCCGTGCGGGGGTGGCTGCAGCAGGTGTTCGTCCACAAGCCCCCACTGTGGTATTTGTGGTGGGCGCGCTGTTGGAGGAGCAGTTCCCCTCTGCTGTTCAGGATGAATACGCTGAAGGCGCGGTGGAGCTGACCCGACCGGTGGGCCTCCATCTTCTCCATGGTGCCCTGGTCCTGGTCAAGGGTGTTGACGAGTACTACGTGTTCCTCCATCGTGCTTCACTTTTTCTGTCGGTCCAGGATGTCCTGTGCCAAATTGACCATCCATTCCGAA
>CALKUW010000252.1 GCA_937996585.1 uncultured Flavobacteriales bacterium | reverse complement strand
GAAAATATTTGCAGCGGGTCCTTGCAACCCTTTCGGCCCGTGCGCAGTCTACATCAAGCAACACCTCGGAAACCGCAGGTCAAGCAAAATGAACAACCCAGAATTCCACGACAGTCAAGCAGCGGCTGACTTTGATGCACGGTGCAAGGCATTGCTCGGGCACCGCACGGTGGATGCGCCAGCTCCCCGGGAAGGGCTCTTCAATGATGCCGGTCGTTCCGGTGCATGGAGAAACCGAGCGGCATGGGGTGCGGCTGCGCTGGTCATCGCAGCCACTGTGGCCCTGTGGCCCGACAGTCAGGACAACCAGGCGGTGTCGGCTCCTGAGCCCGCAACGACGACAGCACCTGCTTCCCAAGTTCCATCCGCCGATGCGACAGAGGCCATGTCAGTCGCTGCGATGGAAGGGGCCACCAGCTCGAGTATTGTCGTAGAGGAAGCCATGGAAACGTCGGCTGAGGCCGTTGAGACGGAAGAAGCCAATTTGCCCAGTACGACATCCGGAGATGCCCCGAAAGCCGAATCGGAGGCCGCAGCAGATGTTGAAGGCGTTGATGGCACCATGGAAAATGCCATGGGTCTTGAGGAGGACGGAAATCCCGAGATCGGTGAGAACCCACTGATTACTGAGGGAGTTCCTGCCTTGGAAGCGCTTGAGGGAGATGAACCGGCAGGTTCCACTGAAGAATCCGCCATCCAGGAAGAGAATCAACCCAAGGAGGCAGAGAAGGCAGAGGAGGCAGAGGATGCAGAGGATGCTGAAGGTGCGCCCACGTTGAAGCTTCCCTTGCAGTTGAAGTCCGGCGGAGGCCAGCAGTGATGGCCGAGCAGGGCGCTGCGATTCACAACCCGCCGGCCCCATGTGATGGGGGCATTTTGCTGGTTCGCGAGGTCTGTGCCTGCCTCCCGAACACCTATCGATGTCTTGTCGCATGTTCTTTCCTGCTGCTTGGCTTTTCTCACAGCGCCTCAGCAGACTCGGGACAGGACACGATCACCGTCGATGGGGTCCCGCTGATTCTGGAATTGGACGTTACCGAGGTGGCTGGTTTCGAGCAGCCTAAGGGCAAGGTGAAGTCAACGTCCCTGTTCGGAAAACCCGACCTGCTCCTCGGGGTCAATGCGGGTGTTACTCGGTACCAGGAGAGTGCCGAGGGCATGAGGCTGTCCGGCTTTCTCAACAAGGGCTACCGGCCCACCGTGGGCATCATACCCGCTTTGGAATGGAAGGCCGGGCCGGGGTTCGTTCGGTTCGAAGCCGGACTCGACCTCCACGAGGACTGGGCCTATGACAGCGCTGCGCTCGACGACAGCCTGTTCGGTCTCGCACCTGATGGCAATGGGGGCCTTGAGCAGTGGGTGTACCGCACGTATGACATCGGGATAGAGCTGGACACCCTACCCGTGCCGGTGGCATTGATTCGGGAGCAGGGTGCCAGTGTCGGACTTTCCCTAGGGGGCGATTGGACCATGGGGCGACGTGCTGCGGGTGCATGGCGCTGGTGGACGGGGATCCACGGAAGGTGGTCACGGAGTGGGCGGATGAACCGCCAGGTCAACCGCATCAGTTCATCCATGCTCCCATCTCCCGCCGGTGTTGAAGGGGCCGAACGGAACGATTGGGAGGAGCTCCAGGCCTGGGTTTGGGGATTGACCGGGGGATTGACCTTCCCCCTCGGGGCAAACGGCTGGTCCGGGCTGGTCTGCGGTCGATACGCGGCAGGCGACCGAGGGCATTGGGCGTTCAACGTCGGCCTCCAATACCGTCGGGGTACGCGCCGCCGTTGACACCTGTTGTGAATCCAGCAAACAACAAAACGGAGGGCACATGCGTCTTCTTAATGCAGGCGCAAGCGGCCTGCAAGCACAGCGAGAAGATTTGGTTCAAGTTGTTTTGGTTAAGGTGAAGGAGCTCCGAACGCGGGGCTCCTTCTCTGTTTAATGGGCACGATTGGTTATTTTGCCACCATGAGTGTTTCCGAAATAGGACGGAATGCGCTGTGCTCAGTGTGCCTGGCATTGCTGTTGGGCTTGGGATGCACGATGCCATCCGTGGCCTTCGGGCAACTCGTCAACGCCGGATTTGAACAGTCGACTGCACTGCCCTCCGCTCCGGGGATGTGGCATCTCCTGCCCGGATGGAACAATGCCTTCAGTGGATTGTCCAGTCCCGATTTCTTTCACCTCGACGGCACACTCGGGGGCGATCTGCCGGAGACACCGGTCGCCATGGTGCCGCCTTTCGAAGGCCGGGGGATTGCAGGCCTTGCGGTCATCAAACGCAACGGAGCCGGTGAACCCTTGTCCCGGGAATACCTGGTTCAGGAGTTCTCAGCACCGCTTACGGTCGGTACGGAGTACCAATTGTCATTCGGGATGACCAATGGTGTCCGACTGTCGACCTCTCTTTCAGGATTGGCTGTGGACGGCGTGGGAATCGCTTTGAGCGAAGACCAACCTGTTCAATTCGGCGATGGCCTGTTGGACCTGTCTCCGGTATTCGACTTCCCTTACGCCCGTTATGATGAGGATTGGGAACAGGTGTCGTTTTCCTTCGTGGCCGATCAGCCGCACCGCTTCATGACCATCGGGGTCTTCCTGCCGGATGAATCATTGGAGGTTGAGGTTCAATCCGGCAGCAATCCGAGCCTGGCTTATTACTTCTTCGACGACTTCTCCATCGAGGAAGTCACACCTTCCGAGGGATTCACATCCGAGGAGGATGAAGTCAAAGGGCCCAAGCCGGAGGTAGTGGGTGTCAATCCCGGCTTTGGCATGTTCGTGCCCAGTGCCTTCTCTCCGAATGGAGACGGCTTGAATGATGTGTTCAAGCCCGAGGTGGGAGAAGTGATGCCGATCTCCTTCGAGATCTATTCCCGTTGGGGAGAGCGGATTGCAGCATTGGATCCGGGGATGCCACATTGGGATGGCAAGACCTCCAAGGGCGCTACCCTCGAGCCCGGCATGTACATCTGGCGGTTGGAGTGGCCCCGGGATGTGCCGCACGATGAGCGGAGCAAGCAGGGGGCGGTCATGCTCCTGAATTGACCTGTCCTTTGGATGGATAGCGGGCGAGAGCACCATTCCGAATGACGGGAATCAATCGTTTCGCACTCATGGATGCCCTTTCGGATCGGCATCCAGCCAAGGCGTGGTGGCAAGGGGCATTGCCTGAGGTGGCAGGATGGAATTGGCCCGACAAGCCCACATGGGCAGCATTGGATGAACGGCGGAATCAACGGAAGGAACAGCTTTCGCCCGTTCTTCTCGCAGAAAGAATCAGCCATCAATATGACCGGTGCGGCATGTCCCGGCCAGGACTCGTCGAGGCGATTTCCAAGGGGGCGCATACCGTCACCACCGGGCACCAACTGTGCCTGGCGGGTGGTCCTGCTTTCACCTTCTACAAGATTCGGACGGCAATGGCGTTCGCCGCGCGCCTGGAATCACGGTGGGGTACCCCTGTGGTGCCCGTATTCTGGCTCGCTTCGGAAGACCATGATTTCGAGGAAATCAGCCGATTGTGGGATGGAATGCGTTGGCACCAATGGGACACGCCCCCATCGGGAGGAGCCGTGGGGCGCATGTCGGTTGACGGATTGGATGGGGTGCTCTCCGAATGGTGCAGCGCCGCAGGCGTTCCTGGGGAAAGCGTCTCTGCGTCAGATGGGGGATGGGGCACCCTGGCGGATGCGATGCGCGATTGGGTGCACCGCCTGTTCGGTCCGGACGATGTCGTGGTCATCGATGGGGATGATGCCGTCCTGAAGTCGGCCTTTGCCGGTACCATGCAACGCGAGATCGAGGCGGGTTTGGTTCACCACCACGTGAGCCTGTGCGATGCCGCCTTGGCAGAAGCTGGACTCAAGCCGCAGGTGCACGTGCGGAAGTGCAACCTCTTTCATTTGACCCCCGGCGGACGGCACCGTCTCGAGCAGCGCGGCGGAGAATGGGAAAGCCAGGGCGGACGGACCTGGGATTCAACGGCGGCGATGTCACAGGCGGTGGCGGATCAACCCGCTGATTTCTCCCCCAATGCCCTGTTGCGGCCGGTCTACCAATCCTACATACTCCCGGACGTCGCCATTGTAGGCGGCATGGCCGAGGTGGCCTATTGGCTGCAGTTGCCCGGGGTCTTCCAACACCTGGGCATGATCCAACCCGTTCTGGTTCCCAGGGACGGCGCGATGGTCATGCCGGAAAGGTGGTCCAGGCTCATGGAACGTTGCGGGCTGAAGGATGAGCATCTCGGCGGTTCACTGCAGGCTTGGATCGACATGCTCGTCGAGGCAGGAGATGTGCCTGACCTCGAATCATGGCGACAGGCCTTGAGGAGGAACGCTGACGATGCATTGGAGGCTTTCGCCGCCTGGGATGGCTCGCTTGAAGGCAGTGTCAAGGCCACTTTGGTCAGGATGGAAGGCTTGCTTGATAAACTCGAAGGTCAATCCCGCAAGGCGTTCAAGCGAAAGGAGCAGGATGCCTTGGGGCGCCTGGAGCGCCTGCATCGCTGGGTCCAGCCCGACGGGGCGCTTCAGGAGCGCGTGGCCCAATTCCAATACCTCGATGCCCTCTGGGAAGCGGGGCGCGGGGACGGGGCTCCTCTGAAGGATGTGTTGGCGCGTGCATTCGAGGAGGGTCATGAACCAGGCGATTGGCGTCCGCTGATGCACGTTTTGAGGCAATCCCGGTCGTAACTTTGAATTTCCGTTGGAAGGTAATGGTCCTTTCACTGCCACAAGCATTAGAAGAAGACCATGGAAACACCTCAGAACCGCGATCTCCAGGAAGCCAAGGATGCTGAAGGCCGTGCCGCCTCACCGCAACTTCCCGAGCACGTCAAGAACTTCCTCATCGACATTGATGGCACCATCACCGAGGATGTGCCCAATGAGCAACCCGAGCGCATGGCCACCTGCGCCCCTTTCCCGGACGCCATCGAGACCCTCAACAAGTGGTACGATGAAGGCCATGTGATCACCTTCTTCACCAGCAGGACGGAAGACCACCGCGAGGTGACCGAAGCTTGGCTCGCGGAACATGGATTCAAGTACCATGGGCTCCTGATGGGCAAGCCGCGCGGGGGGAACTACCATTGGATCGACAACCACGTCGTGCGGGCGACCCGCTATGTGGACCGGTTCACGGATCTGGTCAAGACCACCCGCGAAATCGAAGTCTTCAAAGGCAACGAGTCCGACTGAACGTCGGATTTCTCAGCCTCTGCCGTCGAGGAAGCGCTGCAGGATGATGGCGGCGGCCACCTTGTCGATGTTGCCCTTTTCCCTGCGCTTGGACTTGCGCATGCCGCCTTGGACCATGGCCAGGGAGGCCTCCCTGCTGGTGTGGTCCTCATCCACGAAGTGAAGGGCCATTTTGGGAAACTGCTTTTGCAATGCGCGGGCGAAGTGGTCGATGTCTGCGGTGCTGTCGGCGACCGTTCCGGTGATGAGGCCGGGCTTGCCGATGACGAATCCCGCGCACGGCTCTGCTTCCACCAATCTTCGCACGACTTCGGGACATTCGCTCGGGCTGCACGTGCATTCCGGCGAGGCGATGAGCGCTCCCGTGTCGGTCACGGCGATGCCGATCCGGCTCTTTCCGTAGTCGAAAGCGATGAAACGGGGCATGCGGCGAAGGTACCTGATGGGCGGCGGGTATCTTCGCCGACATGGAACAGACATTGGGAGCCGTGGGACACGATGCCGCGACCTGGGCAGCGGTGAGAACCACCATTGAGGCGGCTTGGGAGGACCGCACCTTGTGCGCCGCTACCGAGACCAGGGACGCTGTGGAAGCCGTCATGGCTGCGCTCGATGGGGGGCAGTTGCGCTGCGCCGAGCCGACGGCGGAGGGGTGGCAGGTCAACGAATGGGTCAAGAAGGCGGTGGTCCTCTATTTCCCCATGCGGGAGATGGAGGTGATCGAAGTCGGGCCGTTCCAGTTCCACGACAAGATGGCCTTGAAGCAGAATCATCCGGAATCCGGGGTGCGGGTCGTACCCCATGCCATCGCCCGCTACGGTGCCTTTCTCGGCAGAGGGGTGGTGATGATGCCGAGCTACGTGAACATCGGCGCATACGTCGGCGAAGGCACCATGGTGGATACGTGGGCCACGGTAGGGTCCTGTGCCCAGATCGGGCGGGATGTTCACCTGAGCGGCGGTGTTGGTATCGGTGGCGTCCTCGAGCCCTTGCAGGCGGCGCCGGTCATCGTGGAGGACGGGGCCTTCATAGGATCCCGGGCCATTGTGGTCGAGGGGGTGAGGATCGGCAGGGAAGCGGTACTCGGAGCTGGCGTGGTGCTGACGGCCAGTACCCGCATCATCGATGTAACCGGCCCGGAACCGGTGGAGATCAAGGGTGAAGTGCCGCCGAGGGCGGTGGTCATCCCCGGAACGCGACCCAAGGCATTCCCCGCAGGGACCTTTGGCGTCCCCTGTGCGCTCATCGTCGGGCACCGCAAGGAGAGCACCGACCGCAAGACTTCCCTGAACGAGGCGCTGCGGACCCACGCCGTCGCGGTATGAGTGCAGCGCCCGACCATACCGTGTTGGGCGATGAGGCCCGTGTTGCCATCCTGCAGCCGGCATTCCTTGGTGACGTCGTGTTGGCCACGGCCCTAGCGGAATCCTGGCACAGGGCGCATCCGAACCACCGCATCTCTATGTTGGTTCGACAGGAAGCAGCACCCCTGTTGGAAGGGCACCCTTTTATCGATGATGTGTTGGTGTGGAACCGCCGTGGTCCGTGGAAATATGTGCGGCTGGCGAGGCTGGCCCTTCAATTGAGGCGGCAAAGGCCGGACGCCGTCCTCAACCTTCACCGTTATCCCAGCATGGACTGGGTGGCCAAGGCATCCCGGGCGTCGTGGCGCAGCAGCTTTTCCAAGGGGGGCGTTGTGACCGGTTCGCCCGGTCGGCATCTGTTGCCCCACGAACTGGGCGATGGTCGCCATGAGACGGAACGGAACCACAGTCTTGCTGCAGGACACTTGGAGGACTGGAATGCCGCCTTGGACCAGCCGAAGCTTCACCCGCGCACCGCGGATGAGCGGGCAGCCGAAGAGTGGCCTTCCGGCGCCTGCCTGCTGGCACCGGCCTCGGTCTGGGGGACAAAGCGCTGGCCCCCTGAGCACTGGGCCCGGCTGGCAGATGCGCTGCACGGGGCGGATGCGAACCGCCCCGTCATCCTGTTGGGCGGTCCGGGAGACGCGGCATTGCTCGCGGAAATCGCATCTGCTTGCCGCTCAGCCCGTCCCCTGCAATGCGCCGGGGGGTTGGGACTGCTGGGGTCTGCCGCATTGATGGCGCGGGCTTCCATTGTGGTCAGCAATGACAGTGCGCCGTTGCATATGGCGGGCGCCATGGGCACTCCGGTGGTAGGGGTATTCTGCAGCACTACACCGCGATTCGGATTCGGTGTGCTGCCGGGTATGGAGCAGAGGGGCGTGGCCCGCAATGTGGAAATTCCTGAGGGCCGTCTCGATTGTAAGCCCTGCGGTGTGCACGGACACAATACTTGCCCTCAGCGCCATTTCAATTGCGCCTTGGACTTGACCCCGGCCGAGGTCCTCGATGCGGTGCTGGCGGTCAGCAGTCCTCCATCCTGAAGCCCGATTCCTTGATGATGCGGAGCTTGCAGTTTGGGGTGGTGAATTGGAAAACCTCCCGGTACTCCACGCCGTCGATCACCATATGGATCTCAGCGCCCACCATGTTGCCCGTCTCCGGGTGAAACTGAAAATTCCCGTATTGGAATCGAACGCCTTCCTCCTGCAGTGCAATCCGGGTGGAATTCAGGATGTCACGCGTCAGCGGACCTTCGACAATGGCCAGCGTTGTTTCCTCAGCATTGTCCGCTTCGGTCTGCGTCCATCCGACAGCAGGTACGGAAAGGGCAGTGGCGAGGCAAAGGGTCGTGAACAAGGTGGATGCGGTTCGAATCATGCGCCCAAAATACGGGGTTGCACCCAATTCGCGCATCGCCCTTTGTGCCCCGTTTCGCTGGCGGTGCATCCGTTGTGAAAAAGTGGAGCCGAATGCGGCACCGCGCCGCGAAGGGCACTCGGTATTTTCGACTCCCATTACAAGCGCATGCAGTTCATCGTTTCCAGCACCGCCCTGCTTCGTCAGCTCCAGGCCATCAGTGGTGTCCTCAACAGCAGCAACACCCTGCCGATCCTGGACAATTTCCTGTTCGACATCAAGCCGGGAAAGGCCGCCATCAGTGCGAGTGACCTTGAAACCACCATGACGACCACCGTCGAGGTGACCGCGGAAGAAGAGGGGGCCATCGCCATCCCGGCCAAGATGCTGCTGGACATCCTGAAGACATTCGAGGACCTGCCGCTGACCTTCAAGGTGGACGCCAAGACCTGTGGTGTGGAGTTGACCAGTGAGGCGGGCAAGTACAAGTTGGCCGGTGCCCATGCGGATGAGTTCCCGCGCACCCCCGAGTTGGAAGGCGCCACGGCAGTCACGCTGAATTCCGACACCCTGGCCGAGGCCATTTCGCGGACGTTGTTCGCGGCCGGCAGCGATGATCTGCGCCCGGTGATGAGCGGCATTTTCTTCGAACTGCGCAGTGACCACCTTAGCTTCGTCGCCACGGATGCCCACCGCCTCGTCCGCTATGCCCGCAACGACGCTTCTGCGCCCGAGAACGCGGAGATGATCGTGCCCAAAAAGCCGTTGAACCTGCTCAAGGGCACCCTCCCGATGACCGATGAGGTCGTCGTGTCCTTCAATGAGGCCAACGCTCACTTCAAGTACGGCGAGATGGACCTGGTCTGTCGTCTGATCGAGGGCAAATACCCGAATTACGAGGCGGTCATCCCGAAGGAAAACCCGAACTGCATGACGATTGACCGCAAGGATTTCCAGCGGAGCATCCGTCGCGTGGCCATCTTCGCCAACAAGACGACCCACCAGGTTCGGCTGTCCCTGGCCGGCAGCAGCTTGAAGATCAGCGCCGAGGATGTGGATTTCGCCAACGAGGCCCACGAGACGTTGACCTGCAGCTACACGGGTGACGACATGGAAATCGGTTTCAACAGCCGCTTCCTCCTTGACATGCTCAACAACCTCGATGCCCAGCAGATCACCCTCGAGCTGAGTGCCCCCAACCGGGCTGGCATCATCCGGCCGCAACACGACGGCGAGGCCACGGGTGAGGACATCCTCATGCTCGTGATGCCCGTCATGCTGAACGCCTGATCGGCCTTCAGTAGATCCTGGATTTCAAGTGGGGGCCGCGTCTCGGCTTCCTGATGCCCCGCGATTGCGACGGCGTCGCAGGGTAAGTTGAGGGCCGTGAACCTTTCCAAAGCAGCGCCGAGCGCCGAGCGCGCAGCGTCGCTTCAGCATGGATGGCCGAAGGCTCGGCTGCCCCATGTTGTTGGGTCACAGCGTGTGCTGATGTGCTCACGCGCCCATCCACTGATTCGTCCTCGTCCATTTCAGGCTGCGCCGGTCTGGGGCCCTTGTGGCGCAGGGTCACCGCCAACATGGCGCCCGTGCAGGCGCCGGCGAGGTGCCCCTGCCAGCTCACGCCCTGCTCGATGGGCAGGACGCCCCAGACAATGCTGCCGTAGAGGAACACAACGACCAGGGCCACGCGCATCAGGGTGGAGATGCCACGGATGATGCCGCTCACGAACAGGAAGGCCGCCAATGCATAGATCACACCGCTCAGTCCGATGTGGTTGCCGGAGGCGCCACTCATCCAAAGGAGCACCCCGCTGCCCACCCATGAGAGGAGCAGCACCTGCAGTCCCACGCCCCGATAGAAATACAGGAGCATGCCGGAAAGCGAGAAGAAGGAGACGGTATTGCCCCAGATGTGCTTCAGGTCTCCGTGGAGGAAGGCCATGGTCAAAATACCGGGCAACCCACGGGTGGTGAGTGGGCGGTTCCCAAACCGCTTCAGGCCGAGGTTGAACTGGGCGTCAATGAGGAATACCCCCCAAATGAGGACCAGCACACCTACTGTCAATGTGATCGCAAAACGAATGTGCTGGCGGTCGGCGGCCAGTGCGGCCGCATCCGGCCGCCGTCCGGCACCCTCGGGTGGCATCAGGATGCGCCGTGAAGGGCGCCAGGGACGGGCGCCACGGGCGATCGGCACCTCCTGGGCTCCTGCATTGCCATCCGCTGGAGTGGACGGTTGATTGCCCTGTCCTGCCGTCCCGGGCAGCGCACTGGAGGCCGGTCCGAACCGGGGAGTCGGCGTGACATCCACACGCTGCTTTGGATAAGAACCCACGGCATGAAAATACTCCGCAAAACACAGAACTACTTTGCCACCACGAAGCTGAGAAGACAATGAGCGTCACCGAATTGAATGCGTTGATTTCGTTGCTGGAGGATCCCGATGAGGGCATCTACAATACCGTCCGGCAGGAATTGGAGCAGATAGGGGAAGCGGCACTGTCGCCACTGCGCGATGCGATTGCCGAAGACGGACACGGGGAAGTCTTTCTGAGCCGGGCGAAGGCCCTGCTCGACCATTTGGGAACAGACGAAGTCCGTTGCGCCTTTGCCGATTGGATCGCCTCTGAGAACCGCCATGTATCCGAGGCGCTGAGGTTGCTGGACAGGTACATCGACCCGACCCGGAGTCAGGCTGAGCTCAAGGAGGTGATGGACCGCATCCGCCAAGACATCTGGCTGGAGCTCAATGATGAGATGACGGCACTCGAGCAGGTCAAGGTCATCAATCGGATCTTCTTCGAGCACCACGGGTTCTCCGGAACGCGGGGGGGCGCGGCCAAGCCGAGCGATGCGTTGCCGCGGGAGGTGATCGGACAGCGCAAGGGCAATTCCCTCGCATTGGGCGCCCTGTACCTCGCCATGTCACAGGAACTGGGGCTTCCCATCCACGGAGTCAACCTCCCTAACCACTTCATCCTGGCCTACTGCGACGGGGGCCATCTCGGTGAGTTCAGCGAGGACGGTGGTCCCGGTGGCATTCTCTTCTACATCAATCCCTACAACAAGGGCGGCATCATCCACCCCGATGAAGTCAATGCCTTCCTCGGCCACCTGGACCTGCCGGTCGACCAACGCAATTGTGGCCCATGCCACCCTGTGGATGTCGTGCGCAGGCTGATCGGCAACCTGGCCTATGCCTTCGAGCGGGAGGAAGACCTTGAGCAGGCCGAGCGCATGCGGGAGTTGCTCTTCTTCGTGGAAGGGTGTTCAGCCCCGAAGCGCACCGAGCGTGCGGAATAACAGCACGAAGTCGCCCATCAGAGTGCGGTTGCGGGCATATCCTTCCTGCATCTTCAGTTTGGCCGGAAGGATGTCCTCCCGGTAGGTGCTTTCCGGGTCATCGCTCCGTGACAGGAGGTCGCCCTCGTCCTTGAAGGCCAGTGCATCCGGACCCGTGATGCCCGGGCGTACCTGCAATACCACCTTCCATTGCGGATCCTGAAGGTTCACGAATCGGGGAACTTCCGGACGGGGTCCCACCATGCTCATGTCCCCGAGGAGGACATTCCACAATTGGGGCCACTCGTCGATCCGGTGGCGCCGCAACGCATGGCCGATCGGGGTGATGCGTTGATCCGTCCCTCCACTGCTCACCTCGGCGTCTCCCGGACGAGGAGTGCGCATGGTCCTGAACTTCAGGATGGTGAAGGGATGTCCATGGCGTCCCATCCGCTGCTGGCGGAACAGAATGGGCGCGCCTTCCCGGCATCGGATGGCCAGGGCAACCACCAGCATCGGCACACCCAATGCGACCAGAAGAAGGCTGGATGAGAGGATGTCGGCGAACCTTTTCATGATGAGGTCCGCTGTTGGACTTCGCGCTTGAGCGCTTCGGCCACACGTCGCGTGTCCTCCGGCGTCATGAGCCGGTGTATGGGCAGGCTGATGGCCCCTTCAAACGCCGTCATGGCATGGGGGAAGTCCGCGGGGTCACATCCCCGTTCGGCGTAGGCCGTCAGCATGGGCAGGGGAGGGAAGTGGACATTGGTGGCGATGCCCAGCCTTGCCATGGCCTCCATGATGTCATCGCGGTTTGGCGCGGCGGCGGCATCCAATCGGACGGTGTACAGGTGGTCTGCACT
>CALKUW010000251.1 GCA_937996585.1 uncultured Flavobacteriales bacterium | reverse complement strand
ATCATAATCGTAGGGTTGAAGGGCTCAGTTGCGAAGGATCTTGCCGGATTGGATGAGGCTCTGCATGCGCTCCAGCGATTTGCGCTCCCGGCAGAGTTCACAGAAGGCGCGCCGCTCCAGGTCGAGCAGGTAGCGCTCGCTCACTTCGGTGGGTGCGCTCAGGTCGCCACCGCACATCACGGTGCCGAGCTTCACGGAAATGAGCTGGTCGTGGTCGGAGATGAACCCGGCCGATTTCATGCTGTGGGCGCCGACGTGCACGATGCCGAGGCCCTCCTGGCCCAGCACCTTGATGTCGGTGCGCTCGCGCGGTGGCACGTAACCGCTGTCGGCCATGGCGGCGCAGGCGACTTTGGCCCGGGCCGTCAGGCGGGAGCGGTCGAGCTCCACCTCGTCGATGCCCGGGCGCAGGTAACCCAGATCGAAGGCTTCGTGGGCGCTGGTGGCCACCTTGGCCTGGCCCACGGTGAGGAAGCGCTCGCGCAGCACCTCCAAGCGGATGCCGCCGTCGGTAAACTCGTCGCTTGCGCGCAAGGCGAACTCCTTGGTGCCAGCACCTCCGGGAATCATGCCGACGCCGAATTCCACGAGGCCCATGTAGGTCTCGGCGTGGGCGATCACCTTGTCGGCGTGCATGGACAATTCGCAAGCGCCGCCCAGCGTCATCTGGTGGGTCGCCACCACGACGGGGATGCTGGAGTAGCGCGCCCGCATGACCGTGTTCTGGAACATGCGCACCGCGTAGTCGAGCTCGTCGTATTCCTGTTCCACGGCGAGCATGAAGACCATGCCCACGTTGGCGCCGGCGGAGAAGTTGCCGCCCTCGTTGGAGATGACCACCCCGCGCCACGGCGTGGAGGGGTCCTCCGCGATGTCGAAGGCGTGGTTCAACCCCTGCAGGATCTCCGCCCCGATGGTGTTCATCTTGGTGTGGAATCCGACGTTGATGATGCCGTCGCCGAGGTCGTGGATGGTCACGCCCGCGTTCTTCCAGACGACCTTGTCGTCGCCGAGCCAGGCGAGTTTGATGCGGCCCTCCTGTCCGGGCACGACCTCATAGGCCTTGCTTCCGGGGTTGTAGCAGGAGCGCACGCCGTCGGTCACCGTGTAGAAGGTCTCGTGGCCGGCCGCGAGGAAGTCGTGTACCCATGGGGCGACCTGTTGGCCGTGGGCCTCGCATTGCTCGACCGCCTTGGCCACGCCTACGGCGTCCATGGTTTCGAAGGCGCCCATCTCCCAGCCGAATCCGGCGCGCAGGGCGTCGTCGATGCGGTAGGGCTCGTCGGCGATCTCCGGGATGCGGTGGGTGACGTAGGCAAAGACGTCGCTGAAGACGCGGCGGTAGAAGGTGCCGGCCTCGTCGCTGCCGTCATACAGGATGCGGGTCCGGGCGGCCAGGTCGTCGACCGGCTTGGCGGCGTCAAGGGTGGCGTACTTGACCTTCGGCTTCGGCCGGTACTCCAGCGTCTCCAGGTCGAGGCCGAGGATGGCTTTCTTGCCGTCCACCTTGGTTTTCTTGTAGAAGCCCTGTCCGGATTTGCTGCCGAGGTGGCCGTTGTCGACGAGGTGCTGCACAAAGGCGGGAGTCTCGAAGACGGCCTTGCGCTCGTCGTCGGGGCAATTGTCCTTGACCCCATTGGCCACATGGACCAGCGTGTCGAGGCCCACCACATCGCAGGTGCGGAAGGTGGCGCTCTTCGGTCGGCCCATCGCCGGGCCAGTCAGCTTGTCCACCGCCTCGATGCTGAGGCCCATGTCCTTCACGGTGTGGAACAGCGCCTGGATGGCGAAGACGCCGACGCGGTTCGCGATGAAGGCCGGGGTGTCCTTGCACAGGACGGTCGTCTTGCCGAGGCGGTCCCGGCCGTAGGCCATGAAGTAGTCGACCAGCTCCGGGGCACTGCCGGTGTGTGGAATGATCTCCAACAGGGCGAGGTAGCGCGGCGGGTTGAAGAAGTGCGTGCCGCAGAGGCAGGCCTGGAAGTCATCGCTTCGGCCCTCGGCGAGGTCGCCGATGGGAATGCCGGACGTGTTGGACGTGATGGGCGTGCCGGGCTTGCGGTGCTGCTCGACCTGGTCGAAGATGAGCCGCTTGATGTCCAGGAGTTCCACGACGACTTCGATGATCCAATCGCAGTCCGCGATGCGGGCCATGTCGTCCTCGAAGTTGCCCGTGGTGATGCGGTCGGCGAAGGCCTTCCGATACAGGGGGCTCGGCTTGGATTTGATGCAGGCCTTGAGGTAGCCGTCGGCGGTGCCGTTGCGCGGGCCCTCCTTGGCGGGCAGGTCGAGGAGCAAGACCTCGTGGCCGGTCTGGGCGAGGTGGCAGGCAATCGCGCTGCCCATCACGCCCGATCCGAGGACGGCGACGCGGTTGAAGCTGTGGGGTAGGGTAGGTGTGGCCATGTTCAGGCGGCGTTGGAATCGTTGTTGGCATCCAGTCCGATGTCCGGGAGGGCATCCCGGGTGGGGTACTGGACGATGAGGTCGTTGAGTTGCTGCAGGTCCTGCAGGAGGCGCGCGGTGCGCTCGCCCCCGAGGTGCTCGGTGATCCACGCATTGAACTTCCGCACGGCGGTCCGGGCGCGGTCGCGCTCTTTCTTGCCGGCGTCGGTGAGGTGGATGCGGACGATGCGGCGGTCGCTGTCATCGGCGCGCCGCTCGATCATGCCCTGGCCCTCCAGGTTGTTGAGGAGCCGGCTCAATGAGGTTTTCTCCATGCCCATGCGCGGGCCGAGCTGGGTCGAGGGCGTCCCGCTGCGGTCGATGTTGAGCAGCGCCTGGCCCATGGCCATGGTGGTGCCCCGCTGGGCGGCCAACTGGCCGTATTGCCGGGCAATGCCGGCCCAAGCATACCGCACGTGGAAGTCTATCGTGTCCTCAGGACGCATTTTGCAATATACGTTATGCATGCATACATTCTGCGTGCATAACACATTATTTCACGCACCTGCCGCTGTATCGAAGCTGAAGTGGGATTAACCTTGTCACCATGTCGCGTCGGACCACGCTCTTCATCGCCATGTCGGAGGACGGCTTCATCGCCGGTCCGGATGACGATCTATCCTTCCTGAATACGCTGCAGGATGAGGGGGAGGACTTCGGGTATGCGGACTTCGTGGCCGGCATCGATACGGTCATCGTCGGACGCCGCACCTACGACGTGGTGCGCGGCATGGGGCACCCCTACCACGAGGACAAGGAGGTCTATATCGTGACGCGTTCTGACGAGCCCCGGGCGGATGATGGGCCGTCCGTGCACCGGTGGTCCGAAGGCCTGGTCGAGCTGGTCGGTATGCTCCGGGCGCAGGAGGGGTCGGGAATCTACTGCGACGGTGGGGCTGAAGTGGCCGGGCAGATGATCGCCCATGGGTTGATCGATGAGATGGTGCTCACCGTCTTTCCCACACAGCTGTACGGGGGTACCGAACTCTTCAAGGGGGGCGCTGTGCCGTCTGCTTTCGAGGAGGTGGAGCGCACGCCCTATCGCAGCGGTCTGGTGCAGGTGCGGTACCTGCGGATGTGGGGCTGAACGCCCGTTGAATTGCCCTGTGAAGTCAGGATTCGACGACGCCGTCGCG
>CALKUW010000250.1 GCA_937996585.1 uncultured Flavobacteriales bacterium | reverse complement strand
TACGACCAGCTCCACCAGCCCGTGGCCGTGCCGTTTTCGATGCCCGTCACATGGTTGGTGGCCGAGTCGGTCACTTCGGGTTGGCCGTCTGGCACCCAGGTCTTCGTCCACTGGTACTGGTAGTTGTAATCGTCGTAGGTCCCGTTCTGCCAGGTCCCGCCACTGGCCCAGGTCTCCTGGCCCAGCCACCAGTGGTCCTCCCACTGGCAGTTGTAAAACGATTCGGCCTGCCCGCTGGCCGAGGCCAAGCGGACGTTGCTGCCGCTGCTTGTGGCCTGGCCCGAGGCGCTAAAGGTGATCGTGCGGTTGAGGCTTTCGGTCGAGTGGCTTTCCTGGTGGATGGAACGCACGGGGACACATCCAGAGGACTTCAGTCCCCTATTAATCTTAAGTACAAGTGCGGTTCCGCTCGACATCGCTCAATAAGCTCCTCGAGCAGCCGAATCGCATCTTTGTGATAGGCAGTATTGCAAGATTCTGCGATGAGATGGAGATCCTCTAATAAATACGGTAGCTGCAGGCGATTGAAGACCGTATCTCCATAAGGATCAACAAAGCGCAGGCACGTAAACCGAGCATCCCCAGGACGGGCCAGAAGGTCAGTTGGGACATCGACTGCCTCACCCACCTGGTTCCCTGCCTCATCTTGAACTACAGCGCGAATCATACGTCCCCCTAATGCCGTTACACGATATTACGGCGTACCGGGAAATGCGGTTATCAGGTCACCGGCCGCGTTGGTAATAATGGTGTAAACTGACGTAGGTTTTCCAGTCACGCGGTCAACGCCGATGATTCTACCCGCGTTCACAATACGCTGGTAATTCCCTCCTGCTTGTCGTACCGCCGGGTTGCTCTGGCCGGTGGTCCGGCCGAAGGCGTCGTAGGTGAGGTGGTCGACAATGGCGCTCTTGGCGCTCTCGGGGTCGTACCGCGCCAGGTCGCGTACCGCGCCCAGGTGGTCGGTCAAGGGCCAAAGCACCGTGCCGACCGTGAGGAGAGTCGACCCCTCACCCGGTGCCCTTGCCTGGCCTGGTATCGCGGCCTCTCCCAGCCCCTCACCCTGACCCTCTCCCACTGGGAGAGGGAATACTCGCTCATCCGCCAAAATCTGGTCCACGGCCGGGCCCCACAGGTAACGCTGGCGGAGGTGGCCGATCTCAACGTCCTCCGAATTGGCCCGCCGGAAGTCCAACACGATCTGGTTGCCGTCGTAGATGAAAATCCGCCGCCCGTCCAGGTGCCCATCCCCGTCACTATCCAGCGCCTTGCGGACCCAGTAGCAAGTAGGGTGCGTACTTGCCACGCACGCGATCACTCCCGCTGGAAAGACCGCGCGGGCTTCGCGTGGGTGCAGCGCACCCACCCTACGGCACTACTGTTCTCCTCTATTCGCCTCTAACGCGATTCTTCCCTTCTCAGAAACCTTAAACCATCCTCGCCATAAGTATGACACGTCCTGTGACGTGGGCGTATATGCTCCGCTTTCAGGAAGGCGCACTGATAGTAGTCCACTCTCTGCTAGAACTCGGATGCCCTCGATGATTTCCGAAAGCGGAACAGCGTCCTCTGCCTCACGCCAATAAAATGCATTAGGGTCAGATGGGCGATAGTTGTGAGATGAAAATTTCAAGCACATCGAGCGATAGATCTGCTCCAAATTCTCGTAATCGTCTGCGACGGCGTTCAAAATGCGCCGTTGTATCCTATCGAGCGCTGCCATAAGCTGCGATCCTATTTCCAGAACGGCCGAAAGTGGGGAGCCTCGAAGAGAGTGCCGTCAGGCTTTAGCAGCGTGTGACGGATAATTTCTTCTCCAGTTTCGGAATTACGGAGAAGCTCCTGAATGCTCCATCCGCCGTTGTTTCCAATGTTAGTAGATGCAACCATCTCTCTTTTCACAACCTGCCTTTTCGAGGGATTGGAGGTCACATCCTTGATAAGTTCGCCAAAGGTGCGTCCCGCACGCCCAGCGGCGGCGGCTTTGGCGGCGTCATCCGCGAAACCGCCTGCACCGGCCATTCCTATTATCTCGCCCCCGGCAATGTAGGCCGCGTCGGCGATGCGATCTCGGCCGAAGCGCTTGATCTCCGATTCGGCTCGAGCTGCGGCTTCCCGCTGCGAAACACCCTGCGTGAGCGAGGGAATGTCGCCTGCCCACAAAATGCGATTGGGATCGCGCGCCTGCCGTGCCACGTCCAGCTCTTTGGCCCGGTCTAGCGCATCGTAGTAACCCGTGTAATAGTCGATAGGGGCGCGAAGAACAGGATAAGACCACGGATTCAGCCACCACCAGCCGCTGCTATTCCACCAGTTGCCGTCTTCTTGCTCTGATCCTCCTTGGCCTTCGGCCATCACCGCCGCTTGGCCCGAACCGTCGCCCCCCAGCCCCGCCGCCGATGGGTTTTCCCCCAGAGCCTGCTTGGGTGCCGATCGCTCCGAGCTGGTTAAGGGAAAAGCCCGGGAACTCGCAGCCGAGCTGCTTGAGGCGTTTGGAAGAAAGGATTGTGCTGCTCCGGTCCGGTTAGCGCCGGCATCAAGAGGCATCCCCTGCTGGCCCCCGCCTTGTGATGGGCCAAACAAGAGTTCCTCGTCGCCATAGGCGAAGGGGAACATGCTGCCGCTGGCGCCGGAGCCGGGGGAAGAGCCGTCGCTGAAGGCGTCGCCGAGGGAGGCGAAGTGTTCTTCCGGGCTGCCCCCGCCGCCCGAATAGCCCCCGGAAGCGCCCGCGTAGTACGCCCCCGCGTAGAAGCCGGGGTAGTTGACGGTCTCGTCATAGAAGTAGCTCCAGCTTGTGCTCCAACTGCTGCTGGAGGACGTGCCGCTGCCCGAACCGCTACCCGAACCGGAGCCACTCCAACTGCCACTGCCGGAACCGCTGCCTGAGCCACTGCCGCT
>CALKUW010000249.1 GCA_937996585.1 uncultured Flavobacteriales bacterium | reverse complement strand
CTCCCTGGACACCGCGAACGCTTGGCTCCGGGTACGAACCGAGAGCTGTCCGTACTGCGAGACGGGAGGGCGGATGTTCAGGGTGCTTGGCACCCGCAACAAAACGCTGGCCCTATACTGCTTTGAATGTAAGGGCCACATCCCCCCGCCCAACTGACAGCGGCCCCGCTCCCCTGACCAGGAGCGGGGTCTTTTGGTTATATGTAACTTGACATGCGGGGGCGGGGCACTATAATGCCCGCACCATGGGAATCCTCACTGACGCTGCTTATACGCCAGCTTCCGGCTCTCTCCACACCGGAGTGACGGGCCGAACCTGGACTGGTTCGATTGACAACGTGACCCAGTACGGGCTGGCGTTCTACAAGACCAGCGGCGGCCCGAGCGGTCCCATCATCACCTACATCCGAGGCGGTGGCGCGGGTAGCAGCTACACCGATGCGAAGATCATCGGCAACTCGGCGGCGGTCGGCATCTGTCAGGTCGGCTACTCTGCCCCGCCCACCTGGGACGAGTATACGGTCGTCTGCCCGGACCTCCGCGAGGGCGGCGGCTCCTGGAACGGCGGCACGGCGTCGAGCGGCACCGACGAGTTCGGCGGCGCGGATGTCGAGGATGTCCTTCAGATTTACTCGGCGGCCCTGGAGCTGTACGACACGGGCGACTCGCAGCGTGTCATCTGGGGCGACTCTCGCGGCGGCATGATGGCGGGGCTGGCGATGGCTCGCGGTCTGACCCCCGATGTCTGCATCCTCCGCTCGCCGCTCCTGGACGTGGCGGACTACGACGCCTTCGACGACTCGACCCGCGCCACCATCATCGCGGACATCCCTGGGTTCGCCGGGGCCAACACCGACACCTGGAGCGAGTTGAGCAGTCGGGACCAAGACCTCCTGAAGGCTCGCTCGGTGAACAGCAAAATCGACCAGCTCCCGACGACCACGAAGTACCTGGTCGTGTGGGGCGAGGACGACACCACCATTCCCCGCAGCCAGTGCGAAACCTTTGTCGCCGAGATGCGGAAGCGTGGCGCCGAGGTGGAGTTCCAAGTGATTCGTGAGTTCGCCCACGCGATCGGCGCCAACACCGGCACTGAGCTGGCCTTCCTGGCCTGTAAAAACTTCCTCGCCAAGCACCTGACCTGATGAGCATTCTCCCCTTCTTTACCGGACTAGTCCTCGGAGCCTTGATTGCCGCGCGGTACTTTGATAAGCTGCCCGCGTGGATGAAGCGGAGAGACTAGCGGAGGGTGGGGCCGTCGAGCGATTCGTCGTCGATGGCCCCCCAGGCACAGGCAAGACGACAACAATCCTCCGCTCACTTGAGCCGGGGGTTCCCGTTGCCACCTACACCAGGGCTGCGGCTCAGGAGGTGCGCCAGCGGGGCGGGGTTGCTGGCACGATCTACAGCCTGACCTGGCCCCACGCCCAGCACTACAGCAAAACGCAGGGCAGGAGCGGTCGCGAGTCGGTCGCCTACCAGACCCGCCCCATCTACAACAGCGCCGACCCGGCCCTTGAACGCTACGAGGCCGAGGCTCCGTCGCTGAAACCTCGGAGCGATTGGGAGGGGACCGCGATGGCCCTCCACGATTGGGACGGGCAGGGCGAGCCGCCGTTCGACCTGGACCGACTGCCCCCGGTCGGCCCCCTGCGCTACGTCCTCCCGCTGGCCCGGTGGCTGGCGGCTGGTGCGCCCCTCGCCACGCCCCCCTACGAGGAGGCCATCATCGACGAGGCGCAGGACATCAGCGCCATCGAGTACGCGGGCATGCGGGCCTGTGTCTCCCGGAAGCTGACCAGTTACGGCGATCCCGGTCAGGCCATCTTCATCGAGTCGAAGGGAACCTCCTCGACTGCCCTCCCCGCAGTGTGGCGGGACAAGGGGGCGACGCACCGGCAGTTGGTTGGGGGCTGGCGAGTGGGCGATCCCGTCGCCTCCTTGGCCGCTCGGACTCTGGCGCCCTACTGGGACCGGAGCGCGGACACCTTTGCCGCCGAACACCCGACCGAGGTGCTGGTGTGGGACCACCGACTCGCCCCAGCTCGCGGCCTGGTCCTGGGCCACTCGCGCTTCTCGGTCGGTGCGGCGCTCCGGGAGTGGGGGCTGGCGAACACCCCGGTCGTGAGCGGCGTTGATGCGCCCCTCCGGTTGAGCAGCATCCATGGGGCGAAGGGTGCGGAGGCGGACGATGTGTTCCTCCTGCCGTGGCCGAACAAGCAGCGCCCCGCCGTCCTGCGTAAGGAGCCGTGGACCCTGAAGCTGCTGTATGTTGCGATGACTCGGGCGCGGAAGCGGCTCCACATTCCGATGAGCTTGATGGGGATGCTGTAGTGAAGAAGCCCCCCACCTCTATCATTCGGGGCGCAACCCCGGAGCAGTTCAGGAGCGCAGTCGAGAAGGCTGGCCGCACCTGGATTCTCGACACCGAGACGAACGGGCTGATGGTTCGCAACGGCCAGCACCGGGCCGAGTGGATTGGCATGACGCCCCATCGAACCAACCACTGCTTCATCTGGACGCGGGAGGAGTTCGACGCCGGGATCCGCCCGATTGCGGAGGGGCTGCATCTGGTCGGCCACAACCTACGCTTCGACGCGCTGGCCCTCGACCTGGACCTCGCGGAGTGGGACGACACCATGCTCCACCTCGCGCACGGCTGCACATCGCAGCCCCTGAGCCTGGACGAACAGGCGCGGTCGCTCGGGTGGAAGAAGATCAAGACCTCGCCGATGCTCAAGTCGGCGGAGAAGTGGGGGACGAACCGCATCCACGAGATGGACGAGGCGGAGCTGTGCGAGTACCTGTGGGATGACTGCGTGTTCACCTCCTACCTCTGGAACTACATTCAGCGGTCAGCCTGGGCGCACATGGACAGGCGGACTGAGGATGCGGTCCGGCGGATGGAGGCTCGGGGAGTTCGGCTCTACGATGACGGCCTCCACAAGTTTGAGCGGCTGGCACTCGGTCGCTACGAGGAGGCGATTCAGTCCCTCGCATCGCACGGGTTCACGGGCAACATCAACGCCCCGAAACAGGTGGGCGACTGGCTCCACGAGGCCGGGGTCAAGCTCGTGCGGAACCCGAAGTCCGGCTGGTGGAAGACGGACGCGCAAGCACTTCGGCGACTGGCGGAAGCTGGCGACGAGCGGGTGCTTGCCCTCCTGAGCGCCCGCACCGGACACAAGCTGGGGTACGGACTGGTCGCCAACCTCCGAGGCTTCCGCACCCACGACGGAATGATTTACCCATCTGTCCGCACGACCGGCGCCCGGACTGGGCGCTTCAGTTACAGCGACCCGCCGCTCCAACAGGCTCCGAAGCGCGACAAGGTTCTCGGCCCTGCGGCTCGGGGGATGTTCGGATCGAGAGGCGGCTATGTCTGCGGCGCGGACTTCAGCCAGGTGGAGCTGCGAGTCGCCGCTGCACTGAGCGGGGAGGATACGCTGCTTGAGGCGTTCGCTTCGGGGCGCGACCCGCACACCGAAACCGCAGCCTCGGCCCTCGGAATCCCGTTTGAACAGGTAACCGAGAGCCAGCGGTTCGGCGCGAAGGCCATCAACTTCGGTATCCTGAACGGCATGAAGGCCAAGCGACTGAGCCTGGAACTGCGCTCGGACCTGGAGACTGCTCGGCGCTGGATTGACGACCACCGGAAGGGACTGCCCCGGCTCCACGAATGGATGGAGGGGGTGTGGTCGAAGGCCAGCACCCAGCGCGTTGTCCGCACCCTGAGCGGCAGGACGCGGGTGTTCACCGCCGACGAGAGTACGCTTCCGGCTGTGAGCCAGGAGGTGCAGGGGACCGCCGCAGAGCTGATGCGCTCGGCCCTTGTCGCCCTGGACGAGGCTGGAGCGGAGCCGATTCTCGTGGTTCACGACGAGATTATTTGCCAGAATCCCTTGATGCGGGGTTCCGATGTGGCTAGAATCATGTCCGACGCCGCGCAGAACGCCTTCCCGGATGCGCTCGGGTCAGTCCGATTCGACTGCGATGGAGGGGAAGGAGAACGCTGGGCGGATGTACACTAATGTCGAACGATCCTAGTAGCCCGACCCCCAAGCTCATCTACGAGAAGGTGATGAAGGCTATGATGACCGCCGACCCCGATAGCCTCGTGAAGCTGAGTGCAGCCCTCAAGAATCTGCACGACATCATTCACGGCACGGCGAGCGGGTCGGTCAGTGTCCTGGAACAACTGCTCCAGGTTTCACAACCGACTAACCCAAACGAATCCTCGATTCCCGAACACCTAAAAGTTCAAGAAAATGACTGACTCTGACCCTTCTCTTCTCGACTTCAGCCCGACCCTCGACGAGGCCCAGGGTAAGAAGGAACTTGTCCCGACTGGCTTCTACCAGAACGTCCTGATCGACGACATCACGGCCTACGCGCCGGACCCCGAGAGTCCGTACTTCGACGAGAACGAAGTGGCTCGCTACCAGTTCAAGTTCGTGTGCCCCGACAAGGACGTGGACCTGACGAAGTTCATCAAGCGGTCCAAGAAGATGGGTCCGCGTTCTGGCCTCCGCGCCCTGTGGAGTGCCGCCATCCAGGAGGGTGAGGCTAAGGAGCTGGACGAAGAAACCATCGCCGCTCGTATGTCCGAGTCCAACCTGAAGGACCTGATCGGTCGGCGCGTCAACATCTTCGTGTCGCACGAGCCGAGTCCGAACGGCAAGGGTAAGTACGCGGCCTACGCTTACACGCCCTGCCTTAAGCAGTAGAGTTCATGGGGAGTCCTGGGCCACGACGTTAAACTGGCCCACTCTACTACTCCGCATTCTCCATGCGTTCCAACGCGGCTGGGCAACCGCGATACCAACTGCCCACCCCACCCATGAGCAACTACACCATCTGGTCCCATGCGATTGACTCCTGGTTCAAGGAGGGTCGCGCCACCACTGACCCGGCTGCGTTCGACGCCTACATGAAGGACACCCTGGCGAGCATCGGCTCGTGCTGGGAGTCCAGGGGCGACGAAGACAGCGGCCCGATTGTCCGCCCCTCCACCAACCTCTCCTGCGCACGGCAGGGCTGGCTGGTTCGGAAGCACGGCAGCGAGGCGCGGGGAGAGCCGAACCAGAGCGCCAGGATCACCTGGGCCATCGGTCACCTCCTGCACGGCTTCGTCTACTCGTGCATCGAGAAGGGGCTGCCCGAGGGCTTCACGATGGAGGTCGAGCATACCCGCCAACTTCCTGACTGGTGGCCCGAGGACGACGGCTCCGGGTTCTTCGCCAAGCAGGGCCACACCGACCTCGTGATTCGCCGCGAGCCGGGTGCGGGAGGGTGGCCGGACTCGGCTGGTCACTCCGTCCTGGTCGATGTGAAGTCCAGCAACGAGACGGGCTACCGGAACTACGGCACCTCGGAGTTCTGGAATAAGCCGGACGGGTTCGGCTACATGTCCCAGCTCGCGGTCTACTCGGATGGGGGCGACGCTTACGACGCCACCTTCCTGGCCGCGGTCAACCGCAACAACCCCGGCGCACAGCGTCAGGGCTTGCACGTCCGCCAGATTCCGCAGACCCGGCTGGTGGAGGAGCGTGAGCGCCTACAACGAATCCTTGCGGACAGGTTTGAGGGCGACGATCCCGGCCCCGAGTTCCACGAGCGCCACGGCTCCTCGTTCTACTGCCGCGAGTTCTGCCCCGTCCGCCACCTGTGCGAGCGATGAAGTACCGCCAGCCGTTCCTGCCCTTTGAGGGCCGCGTTGTCCTTCAGCTAGAACACGAGCGCCTGTTCCGGCGACTCGCCCGAATCACTCGTCAGTTGGCTCGCCTATAATCCTGGCAGCTACCTTCCCGAGCGACGACTGGTAAGCATTCACGCGCCGGTCAAGGCGATCCAGGGCGGCCCACACTTTCTCGTGTGCGCCGCCTTTCGCTATGTTGAAGGTGGCCTCGGCGTAGTCCATGCCGCTTTCCTCCATCAGCCGCTCCTTGTCCTTCTCGATTCCGTACAGGAGCTGGGCCTGTTCCATGCGCGAGGAGGCGACGACCACCGAGATAGTGGTCACGTCGGGATGCTCGCCGAACAGGTCGCCGACTCCGAACTCGCTGGCGTAACGCTGGGCCAGCTCAAGGACGGTGACCCCGCTGGTGGCTAGAGTGGACGGATCGCCGAACCGCTCTATCGCCAACTCATCCAGCGTTTTTAGCGAACCAGGCGTCCGCTGCGAGAGCTGCGTCGTCGGCGTGGTCGTCACGAGGGCGGGAAGACTCATCAGTGTGGTAGGCGGCGAGGACGGCTTGCTTTACGACCGTCTTGGAGGGCTGAGACTTGGGGTTCCACGGCATCCCGAGGACCCGACAGCAGTGGCGCTTGAGTTTCTGCGGCATGATGTCCCACACCGGGTATCCGTTCGACGCCGACCAGGCGGTGACGGCCCCCATCACGTGCCAGAGGAGCGCCGAGGTCTTGACGTTCTTCGGGATCATCGGGGGCGTCTCAAACACCACCGCATCGAAGGGTCCGTACTGAATCCGCAGCTCGTCCAGGTGGTCGAGAATCCGTGCGCCCCACTTGAGCGGAGCCTTGGGGGAGCCGACCAGGAGCGTCTCGGCGTGGATGAGACGCCCCGGTTCAGCGACCGCGATTCCGAGGTTCCGGTAGCCTGGGTCGAATGCTAGGACTCGGGGCATGGGTGCATTATAGTGCCCACTGGCCGTAAGTCAACGGGGCCAGACCAGATATGGATACGGGGTGTCTTTCCGGTTGCTGTCGTACAGGGCCAGCGCCTTCCGCCAGTTCGGGGCCAGTCCAGCGTAGTCGAACACGCCGTGCTTATCGTTGGCGAGATGACCGCCCTCGACCGCGAACAGCTCCTTGCCCCCAACCTTGACGGCGATGGGACCGGCGAGCTTGTGCGTGTGGCCGATGTGGATGTTCTCCCCCGTCTGCTCGGCGAGGCGCTCGGCCAGTCGGAGCCGCCCCTTGACCTCGTGGCCGTGGAAGCAGCGGACCTTCTTGCCCTGACCGCAGGGGACTCGCACCGCAGTCTTGCGGGCGTCCTCAATCCACTGGATGTCCAGGGAGGCGAGGTCAACATAGCGCGGAAGATCCACGCCGATGAGTCGCATCGCCGGGATGCGCCCGCTGACGTAGCGGTTCCAGCGGTCCTCGTGGTTGCCCTGGATGTAGCGGATCCGGGCATCCTTCGCGTGGTCCCGGAGCTGGGCGAGCAGCTTTGCGCCGCTGTTCAGTTCTCGCTCCAGGTTGTCCTGCCAGCGCGGGTCCTGGCGGTGCGTGGTCAGCGCGTGGAGGTCAAAGAAGTCCCCGAGGATGACGATTTCCTCGGGGGCGGTGTCGTCCAGTAGGCGCAGGAGGTACTTCCAGGAGCGTTTGCAGTGGAAGGGCGCGTGGACATCGGGAATGACTAGACTGAGCATTACTTATTTGTCTTCTGGTCCCACCAAGAGCGCACCCACAAGAAGGGCACCGACAAAGCAGAAAACACTGATGACCAGAAGGCGGCTACTGGCTCCCGAACTTGGGGCAGGAAAACGAGAAGCAACAGGCTCATCCACCACCACTGGCTCAGGAGCGCGGTCCAGTTCGCGGCGGTCGAGGTTAGAGGGTCGGATGCCCCCGGAGTCGAGAGGCGCGGGCCAGTCGCTGGGGGCTGGTAAGGGTCCGGGCTGAACATCCCACAGGAGGGAGTGAGCAGCAACAGGACGGCAAGACTACTGCGATTCAAGGATGGACAGCCGGCTGTGCGACTCGATGATGTGGTTAGTGTAGTCTTCCCGGAGTGCCCGCAGTTCGGAGACGGCGGTGGCGACATTCCAGGAGATGATTCCGAGCAACGCCCACACCAGGATGTCGGTGATGTTCGGGGCGTGTCGCTGGGGGAGGTCGGGGTTGGTCATCACTTGCCCTCAAGTTGGGCAACTAGGGCGGCTTCGACTCGTTGCAGCTCGGCTTGGTAGTCGCGCAGCTTCTGAGGGTCGTTGCCAGACAACTGCAACTTCTTTTGCAGGGTTCGTTTAAGCGTGTTGTAGCGTGCGACTGCAACGCGACGATTGTGTTCGGGGCGGTTTACCTTCACCGGAAGGACAACCGATTCGAACAGTTGGGTCAGCGGACCCGTCTCGCCCAGGGGATCATCCTCGGCCAGGAAGTAGCGGGTGAACCAGAACGCCTCGCCCGCCTCAGTCAGCGCATCCCCGAAGTTGAACTGCGCGAGCTGTGCCGCAATCTCAGCGGGAGATCCCGGCTCAACAGGGAACGGGGTGTCGCGGCCTACCGCCTCCCGCTGGCGCTTGATTGACTGCGCTTCCTCGCTGAACACTGCGCCCACATCAGTGAAGACCTCACCGATAGCCTTAAGCGACTGGAGGGCTTCAAGGTTCGGGTCCAGGCGGGAGAGGTTGATGGTGCCGATGTCCGTGTTTACAAGCAGACGCCCGTCCCGCTCAACCACACCACCTTCCGCGTTGATAGTGTGTGCATAGCGGGCGGCGATATCCGGTCGGGTGGCAAAGTATTTCCCTGCCTGTGGGAGGTAGTGGCGCGGGAAGCTGTAGTAGGTGAACAGGCGCTTGGCCCACTCGCGCTCAAGTCGGGTCAACTGGTGGTACGGCACCATCGCGGCCACCGTGTTAGTTGCCGCCTCTTTAATCCCCTGGCCCGAGTGGAGCAGGGAGAAGAAGGTGGTCAGGCGGGCTGCGTTCTCCGAACCCTCAACTCCCAGCGCAGCGGAGGCTCGATCCAACACTCCCTCAGGACTCTTGCCCTTGTGGAGGCTGGCAAGCATCTTGCGGAGGCGCTCGGGAGTGCTGGAAACTCCGCGAAGATCGTCCGCGATAAAGCCCGTCAGCACGGCGTTATCAATCAGCGCATCCATGATTTCGCCGATGTCGTAAACCTCGCCAGTGCGGGACTGGAACATGAGAGACTCGGCCTCCTTGCCGACAGCCTCTGCAACTTCCTCGGTCGAACGCAAACCGCTCTTGCCCGTGCCTCGGATGGTTCCGACAACATCCTGTGCAGGGTTAAGCGTGTTAGATACGAAGCCAGAGCGACTCGGCTCGCTCATGATGTCGTGGTATCGCGAGTATTCCTTGACAAGCGCGGCGTTGTCTGCACCGACGAATCGGAAGTAGTCCGCCACGCCCAGGAGGATAGACTTAGGACGGGCGCCCGCAGTCATCGCCATCGGGAGAACACCCGCCAGGTTTGCGATGTGGAAGTTCAGGCGGAAGGTGGTCTGGAACCGCTTGACCAGGTTAATCGCAGGGTCGAACGCGGCGATAACGGCTGGCGCAGCTTGGTACTGCTTGGCGTAAGCGTTCGCCATACCATCTACCGCAGCAGAGTCGCCGATTACGACAAACTCATCCAGAAGTTCCTCGGCCCGGTTGCCCGACCCGAAGCCAGATCCGGGGATTGCGTCAGACCCCCTGGAGGAGAAGTTGTTGAACGCCTTGTTGACATCCTTGCCGCCCTCAAGCGACGAGTATTTGCCCAGCTTTAGCCCCTTAAACTTGGCGTCAAGTTGGGACATCGGGATAACGCGCTGCGCTCCCGTGTGGTCCTCGATGATTAGGGCAGAGAAGCCGCGCTCCTTCGTCCGCTCCACGCCCACATCTACAACGCCGCCGGTTTCATCTAGCGCCGCCTCGCTTACCCTACCGTCCGGCAGGAGAGTCTTGGTAGACCCGGCATCGTCCACAACCCCGACCACCTTGCCAGCGACCGCAGCACCCGTAGCGGCGGCTGCATCGAACATACCGCCAACGGTTTCCACAATCGTCTCGGCCTGGTTGGCCTGACTCAGACGCATAATCATCGCAGCCGCAGCGGACTCCTCGATTTTGCCGACCGGGATATCGTTTGCCTTTGCGAAGTCCAGGAGGGCGGTGTGAAGCTCCGTGTTGCCCGCCCTGGCCGCCTCCTCAATAACGATGTTCAGTTCCTGAATCGTCATGCCGTCTGAGCTACGACGGAAAGACGAGCTAAGGTGCGGCAGAGCTTTGGAAAGTACCGACTCGGCATCGTGCTTGCCAAGGAGGTCATCCAACGCCTTCGCAGTGCTTTGACTGTAGAAGTGTCCCAGGTAGGCGAGCGGGGCGCTGTCTCCCAGGGTGCCGGTACGAACCGCAGAGTCGAGGATTCCCTGGCGCATCTTCTGAGCCGAGTCGAAGAATCCCGCAGCTCCCACTTCTCGCAGGGATTCCACGATGGGTTCGACGAACAGGGAGGAGAGGCGAACCGTCTCCGATCCCAGCTCGGCCATCAGGGCCGGACTCTCGACGCCGGTGCGCTCAAGACGTCGCAACTCAGCCGCGAGTCCCTTGATGCGCCCGATAGACTCCAGCGCCGGGGTCCACTCCCCTTCCACGACATCCACTTCCGTCAGTGGTCGAGGTCCAGCCTCCTCGACGATGCGCTGCTTCTTGGGGCGAACGCGAGCAACCGGACGAACATCCTGCTTGCGGAGGCCCATGAGGTTTCGCACCCCGTCGTAGTCGGCCTGTTCGGCTTTCGACAGCAGCTTCCGGTCGAAGATGGGCTGGTCGAGCTGGCGGACGGTCTTGTTGGCGAGGTTCAGGAGGGGTCGGGCCAGCTCGTTCAGTTGGACACCGGGCGCGAGTCGCTTGATGCGCTTACCACGAGCCAGGGTCAGAAGGTCCATGACATCATCGACATCCTTGAAGCCCTTGCTTCGGAGCAGCTTGATTAGTGGCCTCAGTTCGCGGGCAGCATCGGCCAAATCCTTACGCACCTTGCCCCCCTTGAGGAGGCGAGTGACTAGGGCAGCTTTGTCCTTAAACTTCAGCGAACGATACACGCCGTTCGCCGCAGCCCCAACGATGTTGCGCTCCATCTCATCCAGCTCAAGGCGCTCAAGTCGGGGGAAGCCTTTGGTTCCGCCTCGACGACGGGCGAGCTGGGCCATCTCCTCGGGAGTAACTTCAAGCGCCTTCGCGGCCTCCTTCAACTCCGGGCTTCTGTTAACCGCACGCTTCAGCTCCTCGCCCTCCATCTTGCGCGTACCCGTGCGGGCCAGCTTGCTCTGTCGCCTACGCAACTGGCGATCCGTCATGTGGCCGAGGTAGTGGCCGGACTCCGAATCGATGTGGCGGTTAACCTTCGGCCCGGTCGGAGGGGCGGCATCCTCAACGCGGAAAGTTTTCGCCGGGACATCGCCGAAGTTCAGGCGGACTCGACCGCTCGTACCCCCGGCTCCAAACGACTCGACCACCTGGTTGTAGAGCTGGTCGATGGCTTCGTTGCCCTGGCCCACTCTCGGCTCAAGGCGAGACACCATAATGCCTACCGCAGAATCGATGCGGTCGGCGAGGCTAGTAAACCTATCCACGCCGCCGGACTTAATCGCGGCATCAATCTCGTCTTGCAGCGGAACAGTTTGGAGGAGCAGGGACTGAATCTCATCCATCTCCTCAAACGGGATGCCCAACTTCTCGGCGTCCCGCGCAAGGTTTTCCATCAGGTCAACCGACAGCTTTGCGATTTGCTGGGTGTCTGTCGCATGGCGGTCCCGGATAGACCGAACAGCCTCATCGAACTCTTTAGTGCCCGGAGCGTCGGACACGAACATCTTGCGGAGTCCTAGCTTGAGTCCTCGGCCCGCCTTGTAGCCCGCCTCGGCAGACGCGAGCTTCCGAGTCTCAAGGCTCTTGGCAGCTTGTTCCGTAAAGGCGACACGATCTGAAGCCTGACGCACTCCCTCGACGGCACCGTCATGCTCAATCAGGAACCGCTGGAGCGTATCCTCCGTGACCTCGGACATCGAACCCACGCCCAGGAGTTCAAGCGCATCTTTGAGCGAGGCATCCTCGGTGCCCATCACTTGCTTGATGAAGGACTGCTCCCGACCCTTGGCTGCGGCGGCGAGGATTCGCTTCCACTTTGAGTCACTGTCCAGAAGCTGTTTGGCGAGCGGCTGGGTTCGCTGAACAACGGCCAACGACTCCTGCGTCAAATCTGGAGCAGCGGCCATCTGTAGAACTCTCGGGGCCATCCCGGCGTCCCGAAGACCAGCCGCAAATCCGGCCAGTGCGCCGGTCGCGTGTCGAATGCCGGGGATGCCCTGGAGCGGGCCAGAGGTAAGCCACGCAGCCGCCTTGTTGGCCCCACCCTTGTCGCGGAGTAGTTGGAACCACGACTCGTACTCGTTGCTCACCCGAATCTTCGGACCAACCCACGCGCCCACAATCGGGGCAGCGATAAGCTGCTCGCGTTTGCCCGCCTGTTGCGCGGCTTTAACAAGGTCGTCGCCCTCAATGTCGTCGAGGGCTGCGCGGGCCGCCTGGACCTTACGACGATCTTTTCCTAGGAGTTCCGGTCCGTCCAGCGCCTCGTCTAGAGTAGCCGCGAGTTTTTCCCTGCCCAGTGCCAGGATATCTTCCTCCTTGGTGAGCTTGGAAGCCCCTTTGACTGCCTGAGTTCGAACGCCCTTGAGCAGCGCCCCAGTGGACTTAGCACCAGCCGTCAGTCCAGAGGTAAGGAAGCTCAGGGGGTCCGTGGCAATCCCGACGCCCAGTTGGGCAGCGAAGTGGTCCTCGTCAAGATCGAGTCCGGTGATGCTGTTCACCCGCTGGACCATCTCCTTTGCGTGAACATCCTGGCGCTCTGCGTCGAAGCCGCCCAGAATCGGAATCAGCGCCTTGTCAAGAAATCCCTTTTCACTAAAGAACGACGCATCCCCCTGTGCAACGCGGAGGGCACGGAAAATGAGCTGCTGGGGCAGACCGAAACTGCTATTCCAGAACCGCTCGAAGCCGGTCAGGACGGAGGAGAAGGCAGACATTTATCAGCGGCTGAATGAGTTCAGGGCAATCAGGGCGCTAAGAGCTTCCCTGTCAAGTTTGCTCGGAACATCTACAGGCACTCCAGCCCGCATCAGGGAGTCAGACAGTTGACGGCGAACGCCCTTAGTATCCCACACCACACGCTCAGAAATGCTAGGACCCATGCTACGCCCTCGCACAGGATCGGCGCCACTCACTCGTACAAACTCAGTCGTCGTCGGGAAGTTCTGCTCGACACCATCCTCTGCGGTCTCTAGCAACTGCCTAAAGTTTCCCGCCGCACCTTTTACATCGATGTCGTCGTCGTCGTATGCAGTGACCAGAAAAGCGATGGCGGCGTTCCGCTTTTGTTCAAAGCCATCGGCTCGGTCCCACGCATCCAGGAAAGCCTGCTGACCGGAAAGCGTTTTGCCATCTAGACCAGTGCTTGCGCCGAACTTGTCTAGAATCCCATTGAGGACCTCCTGCCCATCATTTTCCGTATAGACCGAAACCACCGCATCCGTTAGATCATCAACGAAGGACTCTAGGCGCCGCGTTCGGACTATTTCCTCATCGAGTGCTTTTATATTTCTTTGCAGTAGGCTCTGTCTGACGGAGTCCGTCAACTCGTCCTGGGCCTCCTCTTTCAAAGCCTCTCGCCTCTTCGCAAGCTCAGACGCTGGCGGAAGCCCAGTGACGGCCTCCACCGCGTCCTGGCGCTGGGCACCATACTCAAACTCCTTCCCTCGCGTTTCCAGGGACTTAACCAGTCGATTTGTAACTTGACCGATGTTTTCACCCGTTGTTTCGACTTCAATGCTAATCTGCTCTGGCCGACTCATTTGATTAAACAACTCGTTAGCAGTGTTCGCATATTTGGCCTTATCTTCAACTGTAGCAAGGGTCCCAGCTCCGCCCGCGCCAAGGCGGTTAGCAACCAGGTATCGATCCTGGACAGAGTTAGACTCGTCATTCAAGAAACCGTCTACCACCGTGCTAAAGGTGGGGGCCGCCGGGTCAGCGCCAGCATACGGGGTTCCATCTTCCTTATACAGCATCTTGATCTCCTGCTGCCCAGCCCACTCCTTGACCAGCTTTGCCAATGGACCGTCCTCGGGAACTGTGGTCAGGGTAGCTTCAATCTGCCCCTTAAGTGCTGCCTGCTGCTGCGGAATCTGAATACCCCGCACCGTTGCCTGCTCAATGTTCCTAGCAAGCGAACTGGTAT
>CALKUW010000248.1 GCA_937996585.1 uncultured Flavobacteriales bacterium | reverse complement strand
TTGGCGCCGTGGGCGCTCGGCGAACCGCTGACCCCCAGCAAGGGCCTCGCCGTGGGAGTGGCGCTGGTCGGGGTGGTCTTGGTGAGCAGCGCAGCCGGCCTTCGCTTCCATCCCTGGGGATTGGGCTTCGGACTCCTTTCGGGCTTCGCCTACGCCCTTTACTACCTCTTTGGCAAACGCTATCTCACCAGCTATCCTCCAGCCTACGTGTTTTCTTACGCTCTACCCATCGGGTGTCTGGGACTTCTTCCCTTTGTGGAGTTTCACCCCAAGACCCCGCTCGCTTGGGGTGCCTTGGGGGTTCTTGCGGCGTTCTCCACGTACGGCGCGTACTCCGCGTATTTGGCGGGCTTGCGGCGCTTGCCCGCCAGCCAAGCCGTGCTCCTCGCCACTCTAGAGCCCGGGGTGGCCGTGGTTGTGGCCCACCTATGGTGGGGAGAGACGTTCACGCTGACCCAGGGGATAGGGGCGCTATGCATTCTGGCCGCAGCCACCCTAGGAAGCGGAGCCTGCCGGACAAGGTGCGCCTCCATATAGTGGCGTTGGGAGCGGGAAAAATGTCCGTGTAGCTGGAAGTGGAAAAGCGGCGAAAGGCGATAAGACCGGTGAGTTTGCACATCGCCCGGCTTCGTGAGGAGAGCGTCCGCGCTGAGGTCCGGATTTCCCTGGAGCGAGCCCGCCTCATCACCGGGCAGTCAAGCCCAAGAGCTGCCTGTTCCTGTGCAACGAGCCTTGGCATTCCAATACCTCCTGGAGCGGGTGAGCTTGCCCGTGGAGGAAGGGCAACTCATTGTGGGCCTACGCGGCACCGGCCCCAAGGAAATCCCCACCTACCCGAAGATCGGCGTGCACAGCCTTGCGGACCTGGAGATCCGACGCCTTTATGCCGAAGAGATGATTCCGTTTTGGCGCGGAAAATCCATGCGCGACCTCATCTTCGGGTTCCTGCCCCCGGAGTGGATGGCCGCTTATGAAGCGGGGGTATGGACGGAGTTCATGGAGCAGCGGGCTCCGGGCCACACAGTGGGTGGAGAGCGCATGTTCCGCGTGGGACTTTTGGAGATCAAAGAGGAGATCGCCGACGCCTTGAAGAACTTGGATCCCCACGATTCTGAGTACTACGAGAAGTGCAGCGAACTTCAGGCCATGGACATCGCCGCGGATGCCCTTCTCATCTACGCTTCCCGCTATGCCGAGGAAATGGCAAAAGAAACAACGGATCCCGCGCGAAAACAGGAACTAGAAAAGATGGCAGAAATTTGCCGGTTGGTTCCGGCTCACGCGCCCCGCACCTTCTGGGAGGCCTTTCAGCACTATTGGTTCATCCACGTGGGCGTGACCTACGAAACCCACCCCTGGGACTCCTTCAGCCCCGGCCGGATTGAGTGAGCGTGAAGATGCTGCGCCAAGGGAAGAGCTTAGAGGGCGCGCACCACCGGGGTGAGCGGCTGCGTGGGAAACGATGGCCTTCGGCAAGGAGTGCTGCATCCTCACAGGGTACTTGAACCTCAGATCACCCTGCACAACGGCGTGGACCCCCGCACGGGCAAAAAGATCGGGATCGAGACAGGTGACCCTCTGGGATTCACAAGCTACGAAGAACTCTGGCAGGCTTTCCTCCGGCAACTGGAGTACTTCGTGACCGTAGAAGATGAAGGGGAACGACATCATCGAGGCCCTGTATGCCCACCACCTTCCTGTGCCCTTCCTGTCCCTTTGGATTGAGGACTGCGTTCGGAACGCCCGGGACTATAACGCTGGTGGCGCGCGCTACAACACCCAGTACCTCCAGATCGTGGGCTTGGGTACGCGCACCAACGTCCTCGCCGCTTTGAAGTTCCAGGTGTTCGAGCGTGGCACGCTCACCATGGAAGAGGTTCTGCACGCCTTGGACGCAGATTTCTCCCGACCCTATGAGATCACTCGCCAAATCCTGCTTAACAAATCCCCGCGGTACGGCGAGGACGATGATTATGCTGATTCCATCGCCAAAGCCTTCGTGGACGAAGTGGTGCGCATGGTGGAGGGCTTCCCGCCCACCCCTGTGCGCCAGGCCTCGCGCCGGGTGTACTTCCTTCCCACCACGGTGCACGCCTATTTCGGAAAGGTGACGGGCGCCACGCCCGACGGACCGGAAGGCCGGCATTCCTGTGTCTGAAGGCGTCTTCCCCGTGCAGGGGACGGACCGCAAGAAGATTGCCGCGGTGTTCTGTTCCGTGGCCAAATGTGACTGGGAGAAAACCGGTGGCGCCCTCCCCAACCAAAGCTCACTCCGATCTTCTTGCGGACGAAGAGAACTTGAAGAAGCTGGCCCAGCTCATTCGGGTCTTCTTCAACCTGGGTGGTCATCATGTGCAATTCAACGTGGTGAGCGCCGATCTCCTGCGAAGCGCAAAAGCGCCCCCCGAGATTTCCAAGATCTCATGGTGCGCGTGGCTGGCTACAGCGACTATTTCGTGAACCTTCCCCGTGGGCTGCAGGAGGAGATCATTGCGCGCACCGAGCATAAACAGTGGTGATGGGGAAAACCGGCGTCGTTTTTGATATCCAGCGTTTTTCCGTGCACGACGGCCCGGGGATCCGTACCACCGTCTTCCTCAAGGGCTGTCCCCTGCGCTGCCTGTGGGTGCCACAACCCTGAGGGGATCTCCCCTGGACCTGAGCTCATGTTCTTCGAGTACAAATGCTTGAGCTGCGGCACGTGTGCGCGGGTTTGTCCGGAGAGGGCCATTGTCCTCGTACCCACTGAGGGGGCTAAACCGGCCTTAGGCAGGAGGAAGTGCACAGGATGCGGAATCCGTGCGGAGGCCTGCCCCAGCGGGGCCTGGCGCCGGGTGGGAAGAACGATCACTGTGGAGGAGCTCCTCTCCGCTTTGGAAAGGGACGCCCTCTTCTACGACCGCTCGGAAGGTGGTGTGACCTTCTCCGGTGGAGGCCTCTGTTCCAGCCGGAGTTTCTCCTCGCCGCCCTCAAGGCCTGCAAGGAACGCCACATCCATGCCACGGTGGACACCTCGGGGCATGCGCCCACCTCAGTCTTTGCGGCGATCGCTCCGTGCACAGATCTTTTCCTTTTCGACTTGAAACCTATGGACGAGGAGGAACATCGGCGCTATACCGGGGTGTCCAACCACCTCATCCATGAGAACCTCCGCAAGCTGGTAGAGTGGGGGAAGCCC
>CALKUW010000247.1 GCA_937996585.1 uncultured Flavobacteriales bacterium | reverse complement strand
CCATCGACCCCGGGCAAGACATCCCGAAAGGAGAGGTCTGCGCCTTCCAGAACGCCTGTCTCGCAATTTGCCGGTCCCGAAACGACCTCGCTCGTCTTGCACGAAACCGCGGTCAGAACCAGCAGGGTCGAACCTATCAGGATCACCTTCATTTGGACCTGAAGATGCATCGACTTCAATGAAGGCTCACCGCCCTGTCCAATTCAGTGGGGCAGTTTCATTTCCAACACCTTTTCAATGCGGATATAATCCACAGAATCAGCGGAATGCTGTTGACGAAAGTCATGAGGTTTACGTCGTCATTATACCTCGAGATACGGGCATTTTTCGTAACCTGTACCAGCGACCGAATCAAGCGATGCACCATTTGAACCAAACCACCTGCCTGCGGGCAGCGCTGTTCCTTTTATTCTCGTTCACAGCCCTCGATGGCGCTTGGAGCCAACAAGACGAAACAGCGGATACACAAGCGTTGACCCAGGATTCGTACCTGTCTCTGCGGGACGATCCCGATGCCAATTTCTACGACATCAAGGCGGCTTTCGATGCCTATTGGGAAGGCCGGGAGATTACCAAGGGCTGCGGCTACAAGCCGTTCATGCGCTGGATCCACCATACTGAGCCGCTCGTATATCCCACCGGCGAGTTCCCGACCAACGACATGTTGGACAATTCGGGGCGGGTTTATACCCCTGCTCCCCCTTCTGCGTCAGCTTCGATGAGTTCCGCGGTCTGGCAATCGCTTGGACCGGTGTCCCGTCCCCCGGAAGGTCCCTACGCCTATGCGGGTGGAGTAGGACGAATCAACAAGGTCCGCGTCGACCCGAACAATGCCAATGTCTACTTCGGCTGCGCGCCCGGTGGCGGCATCTGGAAGACCACGGACTCCGGAGCCAACTGGAACCTCCTGTATCCGGATGAGACCGATGAGATCCCTTCCATCGGATTCACGGACATCGCCATCGACTACAACAACAGCAACATCCTCTACGCGGCGGCCGGTGATGACGATGCCCTCGACACCTATGGACTCGGCATCATGAAGTCGACCGATGGAGGCGTCAACTGGACGCAGGCCTATGCGCCCACCCAGTCGTCCTATACCATCGCGCGGATCCTCATCTCGCCCACCAACAGCAATGTGATCCTGGCGGCAGCCCGCTATGGCATCCTGCGTTCCACCGATGCCGGCGCGACTTGGGCCTACGCCTCGGGCACATCCGGCACGCGCTTCCGTGACATCGAGTTCCAACCGGGCAATCCCAACACCGTTTACGCCTCGAGTTCTACGGCCTTCTGGAAGAGCACCGACGGTGGGGCGAGCTGGTCCACCCGCTCGTTGCCTTCTGCCGCTTCGGGCATGCAGCGGAACGCCATTGCGGTCACCCCGGCGGATGCCAACCGCATTTACATGATTGCATCGGCCAGTTCGAACAGTGCCATGCTGGGCTTCTTCCGCTCCAACGATGCGGGCGAGACCTGGAGTACCATGACGGGGACTTCCCCCAACCTGCTCGGCTACTCCGCCACCGGAGCGGCCGGCAATGGACAGGGCTGGTACGACCTCTGCGTCGATGCGAGTCCGACCAACCCCGACATCGCCATTGTGGGCGGCATCAACGTCTGGAAGACCTCCGACGGTGGATCGAATTGGACCATCAGTGGACATTGGCTCGGCACCTCTCCCGCGGACGAGGTTCACGCCGACATCCACGGCATGACCTACAGCGGCAACGAGCTGATCGTGGCGTGTGATGGCGGGGTCTACAAGTCGACCAACGATGGCTCGACCTACATCGACATCACCAACGGCATGAGCATCGGACAGATGTACCAGGTCGGCGTTGCACAGGACCGGGCGGACCTGGTGGCTGCCGGTCTCCAGGACAACGGCACCATTCAGATGGACGGGGCCGGTAGCTGGCTGGACATCCGCGGAGCGGACGGATTCGAGGTCCACCTCGTCGACAATTCAGACTTTGGCGGACAGCGCCTCTACTATGGTTGCTACCAGTACGGTGCCTTCTACCGCACCCTGGACGGCGGCAACTTCACCGACATCTGTGGTTCTTCCGGTACCGGTGTCAATGCCCAGGGAGACTGGGAAACCCCATTCGAAAAGGACCCCGATGCCGATGGCACCGTCTATGTCGCCAAGGATGGCGTCTGGCGGTCCACCGACTTCGGGTCGAACTGGACCTTCCTTGGCGGCCCAGGCGTGGGCAACCTCGAGGACCTCGCGATTTCGTGGGTGGACCCCAACCGCATCTACGTGTCCAGGTCGGGAAGCATGTACACCTCGTCCAATGGCGGGGCCACCTTCACCAGCATCTCAGGTCTTCCCAACGTCTTCATCTCGGATATCCAGATTGACCCGACGGATCCGTCACGGGTGTTTGTGAGCCAATCCACCTTCACCGGCACCCAGGTCTACGTTTCCACCAATGCGGGAAGCTCGTGGACCCCAATGGATGCAGGTCTGCCGGATTCTCCGGCTTATTGCCTGGCCTACCGCAGCTTCTCTTCCGACGAACTCTACGCCGGCACCGGCGTCGGCGTCTACAAGTGGAACGGCTCCAGCTGGGAAGACTTCAACATCGGCCTTCCCAACGTGGAAGTCTATGACCTCGAAATCCAGGAGACGGAGGACGTGCTGTATGCCGGCACATACGGCCGCGGCATGTGGAGCGCCAATCTCGGCGCCCTTGCAGGCTGCACCGATCCGACGGCGTGCAACTACAATGCCGATGCGACGGTGGACGATGGTTCCTGTGCGGCATTGGATGCCTGTGGTGTGTGCGGGGGAGACAACAGCTCTTGCAGCGGTTGCACCGATGCAGCGGCCTGTAACTATGACGCGTCTGCCACCATCGATGACGGCTCCTGCGTGAATCCGGATCCGGTCTTCGGATGCGAGTGCTCGGTGACGAAGTCACAGACGGCCACCCTGGCCGGCAACCAATTGAGCGCCCCCCTCACTTTTGAAGGGGTCGGATTCCCTGCGGCCAGCACGTTCGACATCACCCTGAACTACACTGGGAATGGCGGCAGTTGGCCGGCCGACATGGCGGTGGCCATTACCGATGGCAACGGCCAATGCGTCGCATTTGGCGGATATGACTCCTCCCCGGGAGGGTGCGCGAGCCTCGGCAACTACACCGTGATCTGGCCTTCTACATGGAATGTTTCAACCAGTGGCACTTACACCGCGACGGTGGACCTGTCCAGCGCCAACCTCGCCGGCACCGGCACCTGGAGCGTTGCGCTCTTCAACGGCTGGGCCAGTGGCGGCAGCGTGACTTACGATGCCACGTGGACATTGAATGATGTATGCGAAAACAACGACGTTCCCGGATGCACGGATCCGACGGCCTGCAATTATGACGCATCCGCCACCATTGACGATGGTTCCTGCGAATCGCTGAGTTGTGCGGGATGTACGGACCCGGCGGCCTGCAACTACGACGCTTCGGCCACCATTGACGACGGTTCCTGTGAATCCCTCAGTTGTGCCGGCTGCACCGATTCGGCCGCGTGCAATTACGACCCGACCGCGACCATCGACGATGGCTCGTGCGAATCGTTGAGCTGCGCCGGGTGCACGGACCCTGCGGCCTGCAACTACGATGCCACCGCCACCATTGACGACGGCTCCTGCGAATCGTTGAGTTGCGCCGGGTGCACGGACGCCACGGCTTGCAACTACGACGCCACGGCCACTTTGGACGACGGATCCTGCACTTACCCTGCTGCGGCCAACCTCGACTGTGACGGCAACTGTTTGAATGATGCCGACCTCGATGGTATCTGCGACGAGGATGAGGTGTCCGGTTGTACCGACGACAAGGCGTGCAATTATGACCCTGCCGCCACCGACGACGACGGTTCCTGCGAGGCCTTGAGTTGCACGGGTTGTACCGATGCAGGGGCCTGCAACTATGATCCTACGGCCACCATTGACGATGGACTGTGCGAGTTCACGAGCTGTGCCGGATGCACGGACCCTGGCGCCTGCAACTATGACGCTTCCGCGACCATTGATGACGGCTCCTGCGAGTCCCTCAGCTGTGCCGGCTGCACGGATTCTGCAGCGTGCAACTACGATGCTTCCGCCACCATCGACGACGGCAGCTGTGATTTCAGCTGCTTCGGATGCACCGATGCCACGGCGTGTAACTACGATGCCTCCGCTACGCAGGATGACGGCACCTGCGCATTCTTTGACGCTTGCGGCGTTTGTGGTGGCACCGGTGTCGACGTGGATGCTGACGGCATCTGTGACGATGTGGACAACTGCACCGACCTGACCGCCTGCAATTACGATGGCGGTGTGGATCCGGCGAATTGTGTTTCCCTTTCCTTGGAAACCCACGTCGTCCACACCTCGGGTGACTTGGCCGGCCAGACGACCTATCGACTCTATGCCGTGCTGCCGAATGCCACGGACTTTGTCTCAGCCGTCACGGGTGAGGCCGAGCAGCCACTGGTTATTTCCACGACCACGGCTTTCCATCAGGACCCCAATGGCTCCGTGAAAAGCAGCGGAATCAATGCTGCCCTCCTGGAATTCTTCCC
>CALKUW010000246.1 GCA_937996585.1 uncultured Flavobacteriales bacterium | reverse complement strand
GAAGGCGACATGCAAGCCATGGGCCTCAAGCTGACGGCGGAGGACATCTATTCGATCAACCGGAGTTCGCTCAAGGACGCCATCGTCCAGTTCGGTGGCGGTTGTACGGCGAGTGTGATCTCCGACCAGGGCCTGCTCTTGACGAACCACCACTGTGGTTATGGACAGATCCAGTCGCACAGCAGCTTGGAACGGGACATCCTGAAGGATGGGTTCTGGGCCATGTCGATGGAAGAGGAGCTCATGAATCCGGGCTTGACGGCCATGTTCATCGTGCGCATCGAGGACGTGACCGATTCGGTGCAGGCGGCCCGTGCGGAAGGGCCGGAAGCCGAGCAAACCATGCGTGAGCGATTGGCCTCGTCCGCCACCGAGGGAACGGACCACGAGGCCGTGGTGCGCGACTTTCTGTATGGCAACCAGCAGTTTCTCATCGTTACCCGGACGTTCAAGGACGTGCGGCTGGTCGGCGCTCCCCCGAGTTCCATCGGTAAATTCGGAGGGGATACGGACAATTGGGTCTGGCCCCGCCACACGGGCGATTTTTCCCTGTTCCGCATCTACAGCGCACCGGACGGTTCGCCTGCGGAGCCGAGTGAGGAGAACGTGCCGCTCGACCCCGCCCACCACCTGCCGGTCTCCGTTCACGGGGTGGATGAGGGCGACTTCACCATGGTCTTCGGATTTCCGGGACGCACGGAGCGCTACATCCCCGCCGACCAGGTGGACCACCTGATCGAGGAGCTCAACCCCACCCGCATTGCCATGCGCACGGCCAGCCTCGAGGTGATCAACGACGCCATGCGTGCGGATGATGGAACGCGCATTGCCTATGCCGCCAAGCAGAGCCGGATCGCCAATGCCTGGAAGAAGTGGATCGGCCAGAATGAGGGGCTCATCGATTTCGGAACGGTGACGGAAAAGCGCCGGGCACAGGTGGAACTCGCCAAGGCGGTCAGGGCGCAGGGGCTGGATGAATACGGCACCGTTGTAGGCGACCTGTCCAAAGATTTCAAGGCGTTGCAACCCTATCTGGAGGCCCGGTCGCTCTTCATTGAATGGTTTTACTACGGTCCGGAGATCCTCCGCTGGGCAGCCCAGGTGGGCGACATCCTGGAAATGGCCGGTGACAAGGCTGCGAGCGACAGTGCTTTCGATGCCCGCGCAGCAGAGGTGCTCGAGGCGGCCAGCGCTTTCTATCCCGACTACCGTGCAGAGGTCGATGAGCAGGTGTTCGCCGCGGTCTTTCCCCTTTACATGGAGGCCATGCCCGAGGGATTCGCACCGGACATCGCCCTGCAGGCATGGGTGGGAGGAAAGGATGCGCGCACGTTGGCTGCAGACCTGTACGCATCGAGCATCCTCGATGACGGCGAGACCTTCACCGCCCTGCTCGAGGCGCGGGACAGGAAGGGGCTCAAGAAACATGCGGGTGATGAACTGGTCAATTGGGCGCGCCAGACCAGCGACAGCTACTGGGTCAAGGTGCGCGATGAATACGGCCGACTGCAAGGGCAGATGGAGACCGACATGGGATTGTATCTGAGGGCGTTGGGAGAGGTTTATCCCGACAGCACATTCTGGCCGGACGCCAACAGCACGCTGCGGCTGACATACGGGCGTATGGAGGGGAGCTCTCCACGTGATGCAGTGACCTACAAGCCCTTCTCCACCGCCAGGGGTGTGCTCGATAAATACGTTCCGGGTGACGCGGAGTTCGACCTGCCCGATGAACTCGTGTCAAAACTGCGCGCCGAGGAGTACGGTCCCTACGCGGACGCCGACGGCCACCTGCGGGTCTGCTTCCTCGGTTCGAACCACACGACGGGAGGGAATTCCGGATCACCCGCCATCAATGCGACCGGCGACCTCGTCGGATTGAACTTCGACCGCACGTGGGAGAGCACCATGAGCGATGTGCGCTTCGATGCGGACCGTTGCCGGAATATCATGGTGGACATCCGCTACGTCCTCTGGGTCACGGACATCTATGCGGGTGCGACCCACCTCGTCCAGGAGATGACCATCACAGAGCGCGATCCGGACAACGTCGGACCGAACTGGCGCCCGTTCGGCACGGGAACGGGCACAGGACGGGGTTACCAGCAGGATGAGGAGGAACTCAGGAAGGAGTTCCGGCGCCGTTCCATGGAGCGCATGCAGGAGCGCCGGCAGCGCATGGAAGCCGGCGATCAGTAAGCGGTTCGGACTTCCTCAGCTGAGGAAGTAGATGACCGTGATGACGATGGCGAAAAGGAAGAGCGCGAGGACGACGGGGCCGCCGATCTCGTTCTGTTCGGCTTCGGCGTGGTCGTGGTGGTCGTGATCGTGTCCCATGGTGTTGATGCGTCAGATGCTGCTTCAAAAATAGCACACGGGTGCCGCTCGCATGAGTGGTAGTGGTGCACAGGCAACCCTGTTTCCAACAGGGCGGTTGTTGGAGTAAATTGAGACCATGCTGAACCGAACCTGCATTACCGGCCTGCTCCTTTTGTCGATGCCGATTCTGGTGCTTGCCCAGGATCCCTGTGATGGTGGCCAACACGCCTTTTCTGTGATCATCCAGCCCGATGCCTGGCCCTATGAGATGAGTTGGGAGTTGACCAACGGCGACGGTGATCTGGTGCTGGAGGCCAATGTCAACAACGCCAACGACACCCTGTTCAGCTTCTGTATCGATACGTTGGATTGGGAGGATTGCATGGTGTTCACCATGAATGACACCTACGGCGACGGTCTGGTGGGCGACGCCTTCTACCAGGTCTGGCTTGACGGTGAGCAATTGGTTCAGGGCAGCGGCAACTACGGCTATGGTCAGAGTCATGCCATTGACTGTCCGCCAGGGTGGACGTGCAACGAGGCCATTGGA
>CALKUW010000245.1 GCA_937996585.1 uncultured Flavobacteriales bacterium | reverse complement strand
GAGCCCGGTCAGTATGCCATCCGCGGTGGTATTGTCGACATCTTCAGTTTCGCCTTTGATCACCCCTATCGGATCGAGTTGTTCGGAGACGAGGTGGACGGCATCCGCAAATTCGATCCGGCCGACCAACTCAGCGTGGGCAAGATGGACCGGGCGGTCATCGTGCCGGACGTGGGTGACCAGCTACTCAAGGAGGGCAGGGAGCCCTTCCTCGACTTCCTCGGCGTCGACTCCACCGTTTGGGCGTGGGATATCCGGGGTGTGGTGGACCAGCTCGACAAGGAGGTGGACAAGGCGCAGGCCTTCTATGACCGGCGGACCGGGCAGACCGAAGCGCTGAGGCCGGGTGAGCTCTACACGACGGGTCTCCGTTTCGAGCGGGGCCTGGAGCCCTGCCGTGTGGTGGAATTCGGGGGCGGATCCTCGTTTACGGACCGGGTGTCGGTGGACTTCGGGCAGAAGGACCAGCCCGGTTTCAACAAGAATTTCGACCTCCTCGCCGAGCACCTGAAGCACCGGCACGAGGATGGCTACGCGACCTTCGTCGTGGCCGGACAGGGCACCCAGCTCGAACGCCTGCACGACATCTTCGCCGACCGTGGCGACGAGGTCAAGTACCAGCCGATTCCGGCGGAGATCAGCGAGGGCTTCGTGGACGTGGGCCTCAAACTCGCGGTCTACACCGACCACCAGATCTTCGAGCGCTACCACCGCTTCCGCCTCAAGGACGGCTTCAAGAAGAACAAGCAGGCGCTGACCATCAAGGAATTGATGAGCCTCGAGCCGGGCGACTTCGTGGTGCACATCGACCACGGCATCGGCGAATTCAGCGGCCTGCAGAAGGTCGACGTCGGCGGCAAGGAGCAGGAGGCCATCCGCCTCAAGTACAAGGGTGGAGACATCCTCTACGTCAGCGTCCATTCGCTGCACCGCATCTCCAAGTACACCGGCAAGGAGGGCATGCCGCCCAAGGTGCACAAGCTGGGGTCCTCCACCTGGGCAACCACCAAGAGCAAGACGAAGAAGCGGGTCAAGGAGATCGCCTACGACCTGCTGAAACTGTACGCGAAGCGCCGGGCATCTCGCGGATTCGCCTATACGCCGGACACCTATCTGCAGACCGAGCTCGAGGCGAGCTTCATGTACCAGGACACTCCCGACCAGTTGACGGCCACGGAAGCGGTCAAGGAAGACATGGAGAAGGAGGTGCCCATGGACCGCCTGGTGTGCGGCGATGTGGGCTTCGGCAAAACGGAGATCGCCATTCGTGCCGCGTTCAAGGCGGCGACGGACGGCAAGCAGGTGGCGGTGCTCGTTCCCACGACCATCCTGTCCATGCAGCACTTCCGGAGCTTCTCCCGGCGGCTCAAGGATTTCCCGGTCACGGTCGACTATGTGAACCGCTTCAAGACCGGTAAGAAGATGACCGAGACGGTCAAGAAGCTGGAGGCCGGGGAGATTGACATCCTCATCGGGACCCACGCCATCGTGGGCAAGCGGGTCAAGTGGAAGGACCTGGGCCTGCTCATCATCGACGAGGAACAGAAGTTCGGCGTGGCGGTCAAGGACAAACTCAAGACGCTGCGGGCGACTGTGGACACGTTGACCCTCACTGCGACGCCCATTCCGCGGACCCTGCAATTCTCGCTGATGGGCGCGCGCGACCTGAGCATCATCAACACGCCGCCGCCGAACCGCTACCCCGTCGAGACGGAGATCGGCTCCTTCAACGAGGAGCTCATCCGTGACGCGATCGCCTATGAAATCTCGCGCGGGGGTCAGGCCTACTTCGTGCACAACCGGGTGGCCAACATCCGGGAGGTGGCGGGCATGATCAACCGGCTGGTGCCCGACGCGCGGGTGGGCATCGGCCACGGTCAGATGGACGGCGAGCAGTTGGAACGGGTCATGTCGGACTTCATCGATGGTGCCTACGATGTGCTGGTGGCGACCACCATCATCGAGAGCGGCATCGACATCTCCAACGCCAACACCATCCTGATCAACGAGGCCCACACCTTCGGTCTCAGCGACCTGCACCAGTTGCGCGGCCGGGTCGGCCGGTCCAACAAGCGGGCGTTCTGCTACCTGCTCGCGCCGCCGTTGCATGCCTTGCCGACCGAGTCCCGCAAGCGCCTGCAGGCCATGGAGCAGTTCTCCGAGCTCGGCAGCGGCATGAACATCGCCATGCGCGACCTGGACATCCGCGGGGCGGGCAACCTGCTCGGCGGGGAGCAGAGCGGCTTCATCACGGACATCGGCTTCGAGATGTACCAGAAGATCCTCAAGGAGGCGGTCAACGAGCTCAAAGACGAGGAGTTTGCCGAACTCGCCAAGGAGGAGGCAGATGCCCGCGAGCATTACGTCGAGGAGACGGTGCTCGAGACGGATCTCGCCCTGCTGTTGCCGGACCACTACATCTCGGACATCGCGGAGCGCATCGCCCTGTACCGCGAGCTCGACGAGATGGCGGACGAGGAAGGGCTGCAGGCGTACGAAGCACGGTTGCTTGACCGTTTCGGCCCCCTACCCCAGGAGGCGGAGGACCTGCTCGAAACGATCCGCCTGCGCTGGATGGCCCAGGTCGTGGGCTTCGGTAAGCTCGTGCTCAAGGGCGGCAAGCTCATCGGCGTCTTCCACGATGAGGAAGGCAGCGACTACTACCGCGGCGTCCGCTTCCAGCGCGTGCTCGATTTCATGCAGCGCCACCCCAAGGGGGTCCAGATGTATCAGCGGAACAACGCGCTGCGCCTCCGGGTGGAGCCGGTTGAGGACCTGGAAGCCGCGATGGCCATCCTGCGGCGCCTGAGTGGCACCCCTGTCCCGACCAAACCCGCGGCAGCCGGTCCCGGTCCCCAAGGTCCAGGTGAATTCGTCGTCGAGGAGGACTGACCCTCCTTATTTGCTTTTGCCCTCGCCGGAGGTCCAGGTGAGGCCGGCGCGGATCCAGCGCCCGGGCTGGTCGACGTTGCCGATGTCCACATAGTCGGCGTCGAGCGCGTTGTCGACCCGCACGTGGGCCGTGACGGGCAGGGATTCCGGCGACCAACGGACGGTGGCGCCGAGAAGCTGGATGGGCTCGAAGTCGATTTCTGCACCGGCCACCGGGTCGTAATAGCCGCCGTTGCGGTCCTGGGCACTCCAGCGCACGTCGACCATCCAGTGGTCCAGCGGGCGGAATCCGAGGATGACATCGGCCTTCGTATTGAGGATGTCGAGGACGTAGTTGCTCTCGAACCCGGTGCTGGTTTCGTCTGCCTCCATGAAGGCGAGGCTGACCGTGAAGTAGCGTAGGGCTGGGCCGTCCTCCGTGGCTTGGGCCGACAGGGAGAATTCCTGACCGGAGAAGTTGACCTCCCGGAGGTTGGTGGCTTCGGTGATGCTGGACCCATTGAAGCGGACCCAGTCGATGAGGTTGCGCCCCCAGCGGTGGAAGACGTGCTGGGAGAGCACGAGCCGGTGCCCGTCGCCGAGGTCGCCGGTCAGGCGGTAGCCGAATTCGAGGTGCTCGGCTTCTTCCGGCAGCAGATCCTGGCTGCCTTGAGCGCCGCCCACCGTATAGTAGAGGTCGGTGTAGGACGGCATGCGAATGGAGCGCCGGGCGGAGGCGAAGGCCACGGCGCGGCCGGTCTCGTCGATGCGCAGGGACAGGGAGGCTTCGGGGATGAAGCGGGGGCCGTCCGCTGCGGAATTCACGTTCCATGCGGCGAGGGCTCGGGCGGTGAGGCGGCCGATTTCAGCCCGGTGCCCGATGCCGACGTCCAGGTTCATGCGGCGGTCTCCCAACGCATATACGCTGCTGTCGCCGCGGCCGAAGTCGGTCAGGCCGAGCCGGTTGCTGACCACGCCTTCCCGTCGGACGTCTGCTGAGAGGAGGGTTTCCCCCCAATCGCTGACCCGGCGCGCTCCGGCCCGGACTCCGGAGACGGCGGAACGGTGCTGGTTGGCGCCCTGGTACCACCCCGGCACGGGGCCAGCGTCCGAGGTCAGCACGCCATCGGCATCCTCGACGTAGTAGCCCTCTCCCTCGCGGAACAGCTCGAAGCGGTCGCTGTGGCTCCGGTGATGGAGGCCGCCTTCCACATCCCAGCCCCGCAGTTCGTGTTGCCAGGTCAATTGTCCCTGCCAGAGCCCGACCTCTTCGAACTGCTGTGGGAAGCTGGCCGTGTAGAAATCCTGGGCTCCGAACGCGGAGGCCATGCCCCCGATGCGGAGGTCAAATGTGCCCTTGTCGGTGACGGTGCGTCCGGTGTAGCGGGCGCGGGTCATGGCCAGGTCGGTATTGTCGCGGAACCCGTCTGTGGCGGCGTGGCTAAGGCTGATGCGATGGCGGGTCTGGTTTTCGCCCCAGTCGTGGCGCGCGCGGATGCGGTTCCACCCGTAGGATCCACCTTCGACGGAGACTGCCGTTTCATCTGCATCTCCGGGACCGGTGTGCAGCACGATGCCGCCGGTCACGCCGCCGCTGCCGAGGGCGCCGCCGCCGCCGCGG
>CALKUW010000244.1 GCA_937996585.1 uncultured Flavobacteriales bacterium | reverse complement strand
CGGATTGCCCGTTCGCGCGACATTGTCAGCCGCTTCAGGCCCCGGCTCATCGACCTTGATGTGGAGGAGTTCTGGGCGCTGGCCCTTTCCCGGGCCAATACGGCCATCGCCGATCTGCTCATATCCAGGGGTGGACAATCGGGTACGGTCGTGGACCCGAAGGTGGTCTTCAGGAAAGCCCTGTCCGTGCGGGCAGCTGCCGTCGTCCTGGTGCACAACCATCCGTCAGGCAATCCCAAGCCCAGTGCCGCCGATCGGACCCTGACCGACCGCTTGTGCGCAGCGGGAAAGGCTTTGGACATTCCCGTGCTTGACCATGTGATCATCGCGGGCATGGAGCATGTTAGTTTTGCAGATGCCCGGCTGCTCTGATGTCCCCTTCCAAACATCCTCCCATTGATGTCCTGACCGTGGCGGGTGCCCGTCCGCAGTTCATCAAATCCGTGGCGGTGACCCGGGCCCTGGCTGCGCGAGGCCGCACCGAATGGCTCGTGCATTCCGGGCAGCACCCCGACGACGTCATGGGGTTGGATTTCCTGAGGGAATTGGGGGGCAAGCTGCCGGACGTGCAGCTGCAGCCGATCCAGGAAAGCCGGACCCGGCGGATGGCCGACATGATGACGGGCATTGCCCGGGAAATCGAGAAGGTCAATCCCCGGGCCGTCATCGTGTACGGCGACACGGACAGCACGTTGGCCGGTGCCCTGGCCGCCCACCATGCCGGTGTGCCGCTCCTGCATGTCGAAGCGGGCTTGAGAAGTGGTGACCGCGGTATGCCCGAGGAGCACAACCGCATCCTGACCGATGGGCTGTCCGACCTCCTGTTCACGACGGGGCCCATTCCGACCGGGCAGCTGCTGAAGGAAGGAGTGGATGCCGGACGCATCGTCGAGGTGGGCGATGTGATGCTGGATGTGGCCCTTGCCGCACGGAAATCCACGGCTGAACGCCAGCCGCCTGGCTGGCAGCAGGGCAAAGGGCCCGCCCTGGTCGTCACCTTGCACCGCCCGGCCACCGTGGATGCTCCGGAGCTGCTGGCGGGCGCACTGTCTGCCCTCGAGCATTGGTGTGCCGCATCTGGAGGCTGGGCCTATTTCCCGGTACATCCCCGAACGGCTGCGCGCATGGAAGCCCACGGTCTCTCCCTTCCGTCAAGTGTGGTGAACCCCGGACCCATCGGCTACCTGGACATGCAAGCCGCCCTCTACCACGCCCGGGCGGTACTGACGGATTCCGGCGGGCTCCAGAAGGAGGCCTGGTTCCAGGGCACATCCGCGGTTGTGCTCCGTGACACGACGGAATGGTCCGAGTTGATTGAAATCGGGGCCTCAACGCTGTTTGATCCGCACACCTTGATGGACCCCGAAGCCCAGCAAGCTTTGGTGCATCGGATGTTGTCCCTGTCGGTAGTCCCGACCGTCGAGCAAACGGGGCTCTTCGGCGGAGGCCGCGCAGCCGACAGGATTGTGACGGCCCTCGAATCCGTGTTGTGATGCGGTTTCCAGATCTCCCCCGGGTATGGGTCCATTCAGAGCAATGGACGCCGCGGCTGGAAGCCGCGCTCGAGTGGACGTTCGGTTCCGTCCTTGGAATGGGGTGGCAAAAAGGGGACGCGGAGATCATGGAAGCGGAAGCCCATCCATGGACACTGCGCTATGGAGGGGAGCCGGAGGGGCCGGGGCATTGGATCCAACCGGAGGGGCTCCTGGCATCGAAGGAGATTCGTCCTCTGCCCCCGGAGGAATCGAGCGGTGATCTGCTCGCACTCATTTTCTGGATGGGCAGCAGAATGGAAGAGTACGTCCCAACGGCCAAGCGCGATGAACACGGCAGATTCGACCCTTCGGGCTGTGAATCGGTGGAGCGGGGCTGGTCCAATCGACCGGTATGCGAGGCGTGGGCATTTGAGATCGGCCGGTTCGTGATGGGGGAGGATTGGGCGGCCCATGAGGCGCGCCTGAAGCAGGAGTATGCCTTCGAGACTTCCCTCGATGTCGACAGTGCCTATGCCTTTGTCGGCAAGGGCCTGTGGCGGACAGGTGCGGCCTTGGGGAGGGATGTCCTGACAGGTGAATGGAACCGTGCTGCCCGCCGGATGTCGGCTTGCCGGGGCCGCTCGACCGATCCCTACGATACGTATGCGCAGGCTGCGGAATGGCACCGCCAGCATGAGCTGATGCCGCGGTGGTTCTTCCTGTTGGCCCGGTTCGGTTCCCACGACAAGGGCCTGCCGGCGGCCAGCCCGAGGTTGCAGTCATTGATGCACCGGCTGGAGGATGAACATCCAGGCAGCGTCCAATGGCATCCCGGATACGCCGCTGCCGAGGATATAGCCGCACTCCAGCGAGAGCATGACACCTTCAGCCGCATCATGGGCAGGAAGCCCGTCGCCGCGCGCCAGCACTACCTGCGCCTCGTGCCCGGTGTGACCCGTCGTCGCCTCATCGACCTCGGCATCCGGGAGGACCATACAGAAGCACATGCGGCACTGGCGGGGTTCCGGGGGGGCTTCAGCCGACCTCGGCCCTGGTACGATCTCGAGCGGGAGGCCCTGACCCCCCTCATGTTGCACCCGGTGACGGCCATGGACGCCACGCTGTGTTTCTACATGGGACTTTCTCCGGCTGCTGCACCGGGGCACATTCAAAGACTGGCCCAGGCAGCGGCAGCCACAGGGGGCACGGTGCGCTTGCTCTGGCACAACGAGAGCCTTTCGGATGAAGGCATGTGGTCCGGTTGGGCCGATGTATATCCCAACGTTCTGCAAGCGTGCTCCGAAAGCCGTGATCAGGCCTTTCCTTTGGCTTGACCATGGATGCAACTTTCATCCTCGAATCCATCGGCTGGGTGGGCTTCAGTTTCGTGAAGTTCATCATCATGCCCTCCACTGCGATTGCGGCGGGCATGGATCCGTGGTCGGCCTTCGGCCACTCCGTGGCGGGTGCGGTACTCGGCCTCATCCTGATGCGTCCGGTCATCCGCCGCCTCTTTGACTGGCGTTCGCGGGTGCGCCGCAGCAAGGGAAAACCCACCTTCACTCCCGGGCGCCGCAGGATCGTGCGCATCAAGCAGCGTTTCGGCCTGGTCGGCATCGCCTTCCTCGGTGGTGTGGTTGGGGTGCCCGTCGGAGCCTTTCTCGCCTTCAAATACTTCGACAACCGGGCGCTGACCTTGCCGGTCATGATCGCCTCCTATGTGTTGTGGAGTGCGGCATTGACGACCTTGTCAGCACTTGCCTTGATCTGAACCGCCATGAATCAACCAGCCGTACTCTTCTTCGACCTTGACCGCACCCTCTGGGATTTCGAGCGCAACTCGATGGAGACCCTCAAAGGGCTATACGCGGACTGCGGACTGGCGGAGAAGGGCGAAGGGGGATTCGAGGATTTCAATGCGATATACCAGCGCGAGAACGCCCAATGCTGGGCCGATTACCGGGAGGGAAGGATGGCCAAAGAGGTCCTTCGTTCGGAGCGTTTCCTCCGCGCTTTGCGGGGCTATGGGATCGAGGATGCGCAGCTCGCGGAACACATGGGGTGGCAATACGTCGAGCGGGGGCCGCACCAGCGCCACCTCCTGCCGGGGACACTCGAGGTACTCGAGGCCCTGAAGTCGCGCGGACATGACATTCACATCCTGACCAATGGGTTCAGTGAGGTCCAGCACATCAAGGTGGAGAATACCGGCATCGCGGCACATATCGATCGGCTGCTGACCAGCGAGGAGCTCGGTTACTTGAAGCCCGCCCGGGCATGCTACGATGCCGCCCTCGCTGTGACGGGAGCCAAGGCGGTTGACTGCTGGATGATCGGAGACGACCACGCTGCGGACATTGTCGGCGCCCATGAGGCGGGGTGGCGGGCCGTCCACTTCGATCCGACCGGCGAGTATCCGGCAGACTCGCCCGCGGTCGCCGCAGTGGCCCATCTGCGGGATTTGTTGGCAGTCCTGCCCTGAGCGTACGGCCGGTCCGCCGTTATCTTGCGCACATGAGTCAGGACAACGCCGGAAACAAGCCCAAGTTGAACATCGAACTGCCCGAGGACGTCGCCCCGGGCGTGTACTCCAACCTGGCCGTGGTGACCCACAGCCAGACCGAGTTCATCCTGGATTTCATCCAGGTGATGCCGGGCACGCCCAAGGCCAAGGTGCGCTCGCGCGTGGTCCTGTCTCCGCAGCATGCCAAGCGCGTCATGAAGATGCTGGTGGACAACATCGGCAAATTCGAGGGCCAGCACGGCACCATCGAGATGACGAGCCAACCCGAGCCTTCCTTCCCGGTCAATTTCGGTGGTCCCACCGGAGAGGCCTGAAGCCCCCGCTCAATTCCAGTGACTGCCCCGCGGGGTGGCGATGCCGGCCACCCGCCCGCACAATCCCGCCGTTTCGGTGGAGTATACCGTATTGGGCGCCTTGGAATGTGATGCCGGTAGCACCGCCTGATCGGTAGCGAATACGGTGATTTCGAGGGGCTGCCCTTCGGCAATGCCCTGCTGCTCCTCGGCAGTGCCGAACAGGTTGCGCGGTCCACGGACCAACAGCGCATACAGGGCGTCGAGTGCCTGATCGGCGGTGGCGCCGTGATCGAGCAGGGCCCCATGCAACGCCGGTCCGACGGCGTGGATTCCGGCAATGCCCGGGCGCACCACCATGAAGTCCACATCGTGCTCCTCAGGCGTGCGCGGCCGGTGGTCGGAAACCACGAGGTCCAGCGTCCCGTCCAACGCCGCCGTCCGCAATGCCCGGCGGTCGTCTTCCGAGCGCAGGGGGGGCATGATTTTCATGTCACTGTTGAACCCGTCGAGTGCGCTGTCCGTCCAACAGAGGTGGTGGATGGTGGTGCCGCAGGTGACGGACAGGCCATTGGCCTTGGCTCTGCGGATCGCCTCGAGACCAGCTGCCGTCGTGACCACGGGAAAGTGCAACCGTCCACCCGCATAACTCAGGATGTCCAGGTCGCGGTTGATGCGGAGGAGTTCGGACTCCCCCGAGTTGCCGGCGAGGCCGAGGGCGGTGCTCATTTGGCCTTCATGCATCACGCCGTCCGGTTGGAACCCCGGATCGTGCGCATCCGAGAATACGGGCATTCCTGCAGGTTGGTGGTACTCCAGTGCGCGGCGGAGCATTTCCGGACGGTCAATGGGACCGTCGTCTGAGAACGCCCGCGCCCCGGCCTCGGTGAGGGCAAAGGCTTCCGAAAGTTGAACGCCTTCCCGACCGGCACTCAGGGCCGCCACGGGAATCACCCCACAGATGTGGGGGGCGGAACGGTGGAGCAGCGCCATGACGTCCGAAGGCTGGTCGCAGCACGGGGTGGTCGATGCCACCGGGGCGACCCGCGTGAACCCTCCTTGTGCCGCGGCACTGAGTCCGCTGGCCAATCCTTCTGCGCGATCGGTTCCGGGATCCCTGAAGTCGGCCTGCCCATCCCACCATCCTGCGGAGACCCAGCATCCGCCGAGCTCCACGTCGGAAGGGGCGGCGTCGCCGTGCTCAGCCGGCACCACCTTTGCGATGCGCCCTGATTCCGCGATGATGTCCACCGCCTGCCCGTGCAGGGCATGTCCCGGTTGGAGGAGGAGGCCTGAGCGGTAGCGGATCTGTGTCATGCGTTGCGAAGGTGCGAATTCCTGTTCAGGTGTGGCGCGCGTCTCCTTCCGCACGGAGGGCGGATTTGCGCTTGAGCAGGCTCATTTCAATCAGGAGGAAAAGAAGGGCCAGGGCCACGAAGGTCATCCACAGGGGCTGACCGGCTTCGAGTGTCTCCACTTCGGCAACGAGGTCCTCCACGTCGGTTGTGATGACCTCGCTGCGCTTCCAGCCCTCTGTGACCAAAGCCTGTTTCCAATCTTCCGGATCCCATGCCCCGAGTTCACTCTCACCCCTTGACGGGTTGATGCCGAGGGACAACACCGTCTGGGCACTGTCGGCACCATCGCCTGCGGTGGACTCCAGGACATATGAACCCGGAGCCGCTTTCCTCAGAGGCAGCGAGACTTCGAGGCCGCCGGGCACCGGAACCGTGGGAAGCAGTGTGCGCACCCCGGCCCCATCATCCACTTGTCGCAGGGAAAGGGCCGCGCTTGAGGAGCGGTCGCGCCCCTGCAGGAGGATGCTCACCTCCTCGCCGGAGGTGAACTGTTGGATGCCGCTGGCCCGGCTTGTTTCCGCCATGCGGAGGGAAAGCGGCACCAGCAGGGCGTGCTGGGAAAGGTTTGACCAAGCGGGGTCAAGCGGAGCTGCGCAGAAGTGGAACCGCCCGAGTCCCTTGAGGCCGCTCGTCATGAACGGTTGTCCATCCGCAAAGGACAACAGGTCGCGTTCGAGTGAGCCGTTCCGCGTGCGGGCATACCACCCCCGGGTCGTGGGCAGGTCCACGCGCTTCGGCGGTCGGGCGAACACCCCGGCGAACAGCGGATGTTCCGCGTGCAGGGTGCCCAGACGTACCGGTTCGTCGGCTTCCCTCCATGCGCCCAGTCCTTGGGCGCCCAGTCCCGTCAACAGCTCGTTCCATCCTTCCCCGGCTGTCCCGGCGGGGGGGAGCATCCACAGGCTTTTGCCGCTTTCCACGTTGCGCAACAGGGCCGAAACCAGGCCGTTCGACGGGTCCGAAACGCCCTGCAGGACGATGAGATCCGCCGTTTCCACAGCATCGTAATCGAGCGATTGCGCATCCATGGACTGGACGGCATGCAGGGAGGCGTCACCGAACAGCCGCGCCAGGGCGACCTGTTCGGCGGGTGTGGAGGCCCTGCCCTGGATGAGCAGCACATCGACCCCTTCCGCGACGGTGTAACCGAGGTGAAGGGCGTCATCGAAGGTCACCGGTGCATCCGTCGTACGGATGACCGCGTGCACCGGACCGCGTTCCTCGTGGCGGAAGCGGAGCACGGTGTCGGTTGGTAGACCGGGGACGATGCGGTAGGAGCCGATGGCGGCCTTGCGGCCATTGATGTCGAGGGTCAACGGCAGGTCGTCCACGGGGCGCTGGGCGTCGTGGGTGATGCGCACGTGGAGGACTTCACTTCGTCCCGTCAGCCTCATGGGGGCATCGAACCAGGCCGAATCGATGCGCACATTGACCTGCGGTTGGATGCCCTGCGTGACGAATCGGACCACGATGGAGGTATCCACGATGTCCGATGATCCTCCCGTCAACCCATGGCTCGATTGCTGCAGGTCGGTGAAGAGGTAGGCCTGGCGCTGGTCAGCGGTGCTTTCCGACAGGAATTCCTGCTGGTGGAGCAGCACGTCGCGGATGCCCGGGGCGGCATGACCGGGTTGGGCCATGGTAATGCGTTCCAGGGCTTCATCACGGGTCATCCACCGCCGATCTGCAGGGTCGAAGGAGGAGGTGACGACATGGAACCGGTCGGTGGCTGCCTGTACCTCTACGAGGGCAAGGGCGCCGTTCCTTGCCGCCTCGAACATGGGACCATTGCGCCCTTCCAGCTCCATGGAGGGGCTGCTGTCGAGGTAGATGGAAATGGCCTTCTGGGAGCCTGCTTCTTCACCAGCTTCGGCTGGCCATTGCGGTTCGGCAAAGGCGAGGACGATGCAGGTGAGGGCCGCGAGCCGCATCAGGAGCACCAGCCAGTGGCGGATGCGGTTGCGGGATCGGGACTCCATGCGCACCTCCTTGAGGAAGGCAGTCTGGGAGAAGGCGACCTTGCGGTGGCGGCGGAAACTGAACAGATGCACCAGCACCGGAATGGTCAGCGCCGAAAGCGCCCAGAGGACCTCGGGATGGACAAACTGCATCTGCATGCGAATTTAGCCCCGCCGTGTCCCAATCCCGCACCCCGTCCCGTCCTTCCCGCAAGGGGGCCATGCCCCGCCGCCGTCGGCCTTCGCCAGCGCGGCTCGAAGCTTGGCGCTCCATGCTCGATGAGGCGGCGGACCGGTATGAGCGGCCCGATTTCCTCGAGGCCGACCCGCTCGGTGTCCCACACCGTTTCAGCGCGCCGGAGGACATCGCGGTGGCCGGTTTTCTCGCGGCCTCACTCGCTTGGGGCAACCGCAAGAGCATCCTGCGGTCATGCGATGACCTGATCCACAGGATGGACGGTGCTCCGGCCGAATTCGTCCGCAACGCAAAGCCTGCCGACCTCAGAGCATTCGACGGCTTCGTGCACCGGACCTTCCAGGAAGCCGACGCCAAGCGGTTCATCCGCTGTCTGCAGTCCCTCGAGCGTGACGGGGGACTCGAAGGGGCCTTCACCGCTGCGTTTGCTCAGGCTCCGCCCACTGAAGGGGTTCCAGGGGTGCCGGACATGGGCTTGGCCCTGCACCTGTTCAAGGCGCGCTTCTTCGCGGATGAGCCCGCGGACCGCACCGTCAAGCACGTCGCCGACCCGGCCAAGGGAAGCGCGGCGAAAAGGCTGTGCATGTACCTGCGTTGGATGGTGCGCTCCGACCGACGGGGTGTGGATTTCGGCCTGTGGAAGGGCATCAGCCCGGCCGCCCTGCGGCTGCCCCTCGACGTGCACACGGCGGGGGTGTCCCGCGCACTCGGGCTGTTGAAGCGGAAAGCCAACGATTGGAGGGCGGTCGAGGAGGTGACCCAGGCTTTGCGCTGGATCGATGCCGAGGATCCCGTCCGGTACGACTTCGCCTTGTTCGGCATGGGGGTCAACGGGGCCCTCGAACCGTCGCCCAGGCTTCCCGGTCCGTCGCGAAGGTGAGCGCGCTGCCATCGAAGTCCTTGATGCGCACCCATCGAAAAGTCTGGGCGACGGGGGCATCTGCTGAAAACGGCACCTCCGTGATGGGGAACCCGGGCGGTTCGTCCAGTCGCGCGAGGTAGTAGTGGCAGAGCACCTGCTCCTCCGGCCGCCACGCCGACCGGACGAAGGCGCCGGTGGCGTGCACGAGCGGACCAAGTACGATGTCCTGACCCAATTCCTCACGGGCTTCCCTCAGGGCACATTCCCGCGGACCTTCGCCGAACTCGAGGCCACCACCGGGCCATTTCGTGCAGTTCCTGCCGGCTATCACCTCGTCGCTCACCAGCACCTTGTCCTCGGGGTCCAATCCCGCTGCACCCTGAGCCAAAGTGGCGTCCGAAGCACCGGCGATGAGCAGGAAATACACGCGGACATTGAAGCGCTTGGGCAGCACTTCTTCCGGCACCGGTCGGGTGGCCCGGAGCATCTCCCGCTTGCCCGGAGGCCCCGGCAGTTTCTCGACGGAGAAGCCTTGGGCTTCCATGGCCCTACGGACGTTACCCTTGGCGCAATAGGTGACCAGGACACCGCGCGGGGCGAGCAGCCGGAAGGCCTCCGCAAAGCGCGCCTCCGTCCAGAGTTCGGGTTGGCTGTCAGGAGAGAAGGCGTCGAAGTAGATCAGGTCGAACGCCTGGTGGTCCCGGCCGGCAAACGTCTGCCAGTCCATAGCCCAACGGGTGAACCGCCCGCCCGGTCCCCAATCGACGTCGTGTCGTGGTTCGCCCTGACGTGCATGGATGGCGGCGGCATCTTCCGGCCGGACCGAGGCATCGCCGGCCGGATCCAGCGCGGCGAGGGTGGAAAGGGGGACCGGATGGGGTTCGAGCGCGGTGTATTCGATGTCGGGGCGCCGGGATGCCTGCATTTCGCGCCAGGTGCGCAGGGTAAGTAGGGCGTTCAGACCGGTGCCGAGGCCCAATTCGAGTACCCGCAATGTTCCCGGATGGTCGGGGCCCGTGGCGCGGTGCATGAAGCCGGCCCCGATAAAGACGTGCATCGATTCCGTGAGGGCACCATGCCGGCTGTGGTAGGCCTGCCCAAAGCGCGTCGACTGAAGGGTCCAGGACCCATCCGCCGTGCGTTCGGGTTGAAGGGCATCCTCATGTCCCGCACCTTCAGTTGTCGTGCCATCCGCGCCTTGCATGGCCCCAAATTACGGGGCGCACAACCATAACGGTAAGGCAATGGGCAGGTCGTGGGCCAGCGGTAATTTTACAGCATGAACTTCCTCTACCTGTTGCCGCTGGCCGTCGTCGCCACGATGTTTGTCGGCTGTGGAACGCAGGATTCCGATGCCATGGAAAACCCCGCCAACCCAGATCCGTGGGCACCGTTGGCCCGCTATATCGTA
>CALKUW010000243.1 GCA_937996585.1 uncultured Flavobacteriales bacterium | reverse complement strand
ATGGCCCCTTCGTCCGCAGCATGGAGCGGAGCCAGCCTCACCACCGCCGTTTCCGGCTGCGGATTTTCACCGCCCGACGCGTTCGACCCCCTGTTCATTTCCGGCGGCAAAATACGTTTCGGGTGCAGGGCGCTCCCTGCTCGCGGCAGTTAGCTTTGCTTCAAATGGCTACCCACGAGGTCTCACCCCTGCGCATCGAGGACCGCGGCTTGGCCCCGGAGGTGATGCTCGACCTGCTCGATCACCTGCTCCTGCCCAGGCTCATCGAGGAAAAGATGTTGAGCCTGCTCAGGCAGGGACGGATCAGCAAGTGGTTCTCCGGCATGGGTCAGGAAGCCATCTCGGTCGGGTGCGCCGCGGCCTTGGATGCAGATGAGTTCATCCTTCCCATGCACCGCAACCTGGGGGTGTTCACCACGCGCGGGGTGTCCCTTGAGCGACTGTTTGCCCAGTTCCAGGGCAAGGCATCCGGATTCACCCAAGGGCACGACCGGAGCTTCCATTTCGGCACCATGGAGCACCACATCGTGGGCATGATCAGCCACCTCGGACCCCAACTCGGCATTGCCGACGGCATTGCGCTCGCCTCCAAGAACCGCAAGTCCGGTAAGGCGACACTGGTTTTTACCGGAGATGGGGCCACGAGTGAAGGCGACTTCCATGAGGCGGTCAATGTGGCGAGCGTTTGGGAACTGCCCGTCATCTTCTGCATCGAAAGCAACCACTGGGGCCTGTCCACCCCCAGCAGCCAGCAGTTCCGCTGCGCCCAGTTCATCGACAAGGCCGCCGGATACGGGATTCCTGCGGAAGACGCCATCCGGGTGGACGGAAATGATATTCTGGCCGTTTACGAAACGGTGAGCCGGGCCGCTGACTCCATAAGGGAGCGGCCGCGGCCAATCCTGCTTGAATTCGACACGTTCCGACGCCGTGGTCACGAGGAGGCGAGTGGTACCAAATACTACCCTGAAGGGCTCATCGAAGCGTGGGAGCAACGGGATCCGGTGGACGCCTACATCGCCTTTCTTCTGGCCCAGGGGCACATCACGGAGGTGGAGATCGAGGCGCGCAAGGAAACGGTGCGCAGCAGGATTGCGGATGCCCTGAAGACTGCTGAGAACGAACCCGAGGTCGAAGCAGACGCTGCCCATGAGGAGGAGCGGCTATTCAACAGGGCCGCCATTGAGCACAGGGCACCCGGGTTGGAAACCGAAGAGAAGCGGTTCATCGATGCGATTTCCGAAGGATTGAAAGCCGCCATGGAAAGGCACGACGACCTCGTGCTCATGGGCCAGGACATCGGGTCCTACGGAGGTGTATTCAAGGTGACCGACGGCTTCATGGAGCGGTTCGGCGAGGAGCGTGTGCGGAATACGCCACTCTGCGAGAGCGCCATCATCGGAACGGGCCTCGGGCTGTCCATCGCCGGCATGAAAGCCATGGTGGAGATGCAGTTTGCCGATTTCGTGACGTGCGGGTTCAACCAGATTGTCAACAACCTCGCCAAGCTACATTGGCGATGGGGACAGCATGCCGATGTGGTCGTCAGGATGCCGACCGGAGCAGGGGTTGCAGCCGGCCCTTTCCACAGCCAATCCAATGAGGCCTGGTTCTTCCATGTCCCCGGGCTGATGATCGCCTACCCGGCCTTTCCCGAAGACGCCAAGGGTCTCCTGGCGACGGCCTTCGACACACCGAACCCCGTGCTCTTTTTCGAGCACAAGGCACTTTACCGCAGCCTTTCCGGACCGGTTCCCACGAACGATTACAGCTTGCCCTTCGGTAAGGCCCGGCTGCACGGTACGCCCGAAGCCGCCGTGATCGTCACCTATGGCATGGGGGTGCATTGGGCCTTGGAACAAGCCGAGCGGTTGCGCGATGCGGGACAGGGGGAAGTCGCCGTGCTGGACCTGCGTACCCTGTCTCCCCTTGATTGGGATGCCGTCTATGATGCGTCAGTGAAAGCCGGACGCGTACTGGTGCTGCACGAGGACAACCTGACCGGAGGGATCGGTGCGGAACTTGCTGCACGCATACAGTCCCATTGTTTCGAACACCTCGACGCCCCGGTTCAACGGGTCGCCTCCCTGGACACTCCGATTCCCTTCGCTCCGACCCTGGAAGCGGAATACCTTCCGCAGGAACGGCTCCCGCAGGCCCTCGACACCCTCCTGGCCTACTGAGGCACTTTTCCACAACCGGCAAACATGCCGGGAGGGGATTCAAGGTGGAACTACCTTGATGCCGATGCGTTCAGAAGTCCACCGTGCCACCCGATCCCTGCTGCTCGATGTGCTCGACCAGTGTGCCCGGCACATGGATGCCCTCCCCCGCCATCGCAGCCACTTCAAACCGGTGGAATATGCCGCCATGGCCGCGATGGAGGACTTCGAGCGCCACTTCCAATCCACGCCGGACAACCGTGCGCAGGATCACATGATGTTCGTCCGAGCGCAAGACATGGCGTTGGAATGGCTGCACGCCCTTCAGGAGCTCCGGAAGGAACTGCCCTTGCAGGATGAATTGGAGCACCTGCCCCTGTGGGGTCACAGTGAGGGCCTGGGCAAACCTGCCCCCCTCACCTAGCGGACATCACCGTCGGCGCAGCACCTGCTGCGGATTCTTGATGGCCTGCTCGATGGTGCGGAT